>CAJQQY010000489.1 GCA_905480595.1 uncultured Saprospiraceae bacterium
CCCCAATGGCAGCATCTCCATGCGGATGATATTGCATCGTTTGACCAATCACATTTGCCACTTTGTGATATCTACCATCATCCATTTCTTTAAGTGCATGAAGAATTCGACGTTGTACCGGTTTAAGTCCATCTTCGTAGGCAGGTACGGCTCGTTCTAATATTACATAGGAAGCATAATCCAAAAAATAATCCTTATACATTCCTGTGAGCGTGATGACACCATCTTCATTTGTTGCCGTTCCGTTTTTGGGTGTCCAAACTGGCTTTTTACTTTTTCGCTTACTCATTCTTTATTTTATAATGTTTCTTTGTTTCGTATCTATTGAAAAAATCTGCACTTACTTTTTACGAAAAAATAACATATTAAGTTTTTGATGTTAATTTTTTCACAACACAAAAATATTAATTGTTTCTTTAATTTGATATGTCTAATTTTCCGCCCACAAATATAGTAATTTTAAAATTATTTTTAAAACAAATTGTTTGACGATTTTTAATTAATTCATTCCCTCTTAAAATTTATTTTATGAAAAACTTTTTTACACGAACTACCCTTATTTTATTTTCTCTTTTTGCATTTTCAAGCAGTTATGCTCAAACTTTTCCATATTTTCTAGAAGTAGAAACTGATACTTATACAGACATTGAAGAAGCAACTGAATTGACTTCAGTTGGTGATAATTGGGATGACCCAGAATACAATGTTCCAATTGGTTTCGATTTTGAGTTCTATGGCGGAACATACAACAGTATTTTATTTTTTGGCCTGGGTGGCATGATAGCTTTCCAAGATCCTTATACTAATGATTCGGTTAATCTTCTAAGTCCATATTTTGATGATCTTGCAGATATTGAAAATCTCAACCCAGCTAACCAATCGACTATCTCCTATTCGACAGAAGGTCTTCCAGGTGAACAAATTTTAAAAATCCAATGGAAAGACTGTGGCTTTTATGAAGAAATATTTGGTACAGCAGGAACAGCTAATAATACTTTGAACTTTCAACTTTGGCTATACGAAGGAACTAATAATATTGAAGTTCGATTCGGACCAAGTGTACTCCCTGATGCTGCTACTATTCACGATTATGGTACACCTGTTATTGGAATTATAGAAGGTTATTCTCTTAATTCTGAATCCTTTGAAAATTTTTGGCATTTACGCGGAAGTATTGAAACTCCTACTATGTTTAATTCAGATGTTTCAATAATCTATTCTTACTCTATCCCTGGTTTAGATGCTGAGCCAGAAGACGGTCGAGTTTATCGATTTGCAACTGTACCTACTTCTATTGTAGCGCCAACTCAAAGTTTGGAGCTAAATGTTTACCCAACAATTGTGACTGAGGAATTTTTCGTAGAAGTTAATGAAGAACTTTTGAATAAAAAAACGCAAGTGTCTGTTCTGAATAATTTAGGGCAAGTAATTTACACTAGTATAATTACAAATGTAAAAGAGCGACTCGATACCTCTAATTTTACCGCAGGAATTTACTACGTGAGAATAAATAATGAAAATGGACTTGGAACTAAAAAGATTATTAAAAACTAAATTTTAGTTTTCCAAAAAAAATAGCAGCGACTTAAAAAACCGCTGCTATTTTTTTGGTAAAAATTAATTACTCTCCAATAGTTCCTAATTCGATCCCTTCCGAATAAGCCATTTTTACTTTGTTAACACTAAATGCTTTTTTGATAGCAGCATTACATTCGAAAGTTGCATCCCAGTAATTATCAGGATTGATAAATGGGCGGACTGCCAAAACTAAATTATGACTATCGTAAGTTTCAATGCCTACTTCTGGTGCTGGGTCTTGCATGATTATAGGCACCTCTTTCAAAGCCTTTAAAATAATATTTTTAATTTTTGGAAAACTTTCTTCATAAGGCATTACCACATTAAGTTCTAATCGAATTTTTCCCTTATCAGAAAAATTTGTAATAGTACCTTCTGTAACCTGACCGTTAGGAATAATATGTGTTTTTTGCCCTGGCGTAACAATCGAAGTATTAAAAATTTGAATAGTTTCGACTTTACCAAATTTTTCTCCAATCTCAACCCAATCGCCTATTTTATAAGGTTTAAAAACCATAATCATAATTCCAGAAGCAAAATTCCCCAAACTACCTTGAAGTGCCATGCCAACTGCAAAACCAGCTGCTGCAATCAAACCAACCAATGAAGCTGTATCCACACCAATTTGCTGAACAGCAGCCATCAAAATAAATACCTTTAAAACGGCACTCAATAATGAGATTAAAAAAGTTTTCACCTCTAAAGAAAGAGTAGTTTTTGACAATGACATCTCTACAATATGTAACGCTTTCTTTAAAAGCCAAAAACCAATAACTACAATTGCGACAGCCATTCCTAATCTTGTTGCACCAGCAATTAGCCCATCAATAAGATTTTGGTAATCAAATCCATTTACGGTGGCTTCTATATTTTCAAGAGTCGTTTGTTCCTCTTTTGGTGTTTGAAATTTCATAATGTATTAATTATTCTATTTGTCAAAATCACACAAAAATAATAAATCAAAGAAGGTCTCAAAATACTTTTAAATGTTAATTGAGAATTATGTATATAACTTTATCGTTATAATATGGGTTCTGTTTTTCAAAATAAACGAGCTTTGACGTTGAGTAAACATCTTCTTAATTACTTTTTATCGATATTTATTAGAGAAAACGGAGTTTAAATCCTTTAAAAACGCAGCAAATACCTAAATACAATCGTTCCTTTTTATGTAAAATATTTTATGCACTAGGAGGAGAATCTCAAATTTTAAACTCATACTTGGGATTCTTGGTTTTTTTAGGCTAACTTTAATTTCAACAATCATTCTATGGAATTAGCCTTGAATTTAAATTACGAAGAAAACGATCTTATTGAAGCATGTATTCGTAAAGATCGAGATGCACAACAATTGCTATATAAAGAACACTATAGCAAGTTGATGGGTGTATGTCTTCGTTATTCAAATAACAAGGATGATGCTTTAGATATATTGCATGAAGGATTTATCAAAGTCTTTAGAAATATTTCAAAGTACCAATCTGGTACTTCTCTTTCTGCTTGGATGCGTCGAATTATGGTTAATACTGCGATTGATTTTTATCGGAAAAATGTTCGTAGAAGAACCGAAAATTTAGATACTGCTTATAATATCAGTTCCAATTCGCCAGATGCACTCAGCCAAGTGACTGAAAAAGAAATTCTTTTAGCCATCCAAACCTTATCTCCTGCATACCGATCCGTTTTTAACCTTTACGTGATTGAGGGTTTTTCACACAAAGAAATAGCAAATGAATTGGGTATTACCGAAAGTACTTCCCGATCCAACTTGGTAAAAGCAAGACACAAACTTAGAGCGATTCTTGCTGCGAAATCAATAACATATGGAGAATAAGAATTTTGACGATTTTATTAAACAATCATTGGAGCATTTGGATGGTGGAAAATACATCCCAATGAATTGGTCGTCAATGAATGAACAATTGGATACTGATGGTCTCGATGATGCGATGAAAGGATCTTTGGAGAATTTAGAAGGTGCGGCTTTTGTTCCAATGGATTGGAATATGATGGAGAGCAAATTAGATGCAGCGATGTCTGATGCTGAGATCGATCCGCAGATGGACGATATTTATTTGGATGCCATTGCATATGATCATTTGAAAGATATGCAACCAGCCTATAATCATGAGCATTGGGAAATGATGTCTGCTCGATTAGACGAAGAATATGCTTATCGAAGAAAAGTATTTGTTACTAAATTATTTGAAGCAGCTATCGTTTTATTATTAGTTTGGACTGCTTTTAATTATTTCCCAAACAAAAAATCTACAACTTCACCATTACCAATAGCTAGTAGTGGAACTGATACTAATTCAAATCAAAATAATACGAATGACCCGACAGATTTAAATGAACAATCTTTATTGGAAAATGAATTTGTCGCTTCTTTTGAAAAAACCATACCTTCTTATAATAAAGACAATCAAAAGAAAATAGCTGAAGATGTTGTAAATGAAATTCCTGTAATAATAGTTGAATCAAATTCAATTAATGAAAATCCATTTGCTTCAATTCCTACTCCACCAATTTCAGATAACAAAATTTCTGAAACTCCATTTTTAAACAATGCTAATTCAATAAGTCTTTTAGATCATAAAAAGCAAAAGGCAAATTCTCTCCCACTTGAAAAAACATTGGCATTAAATGAAGATGAAATTTTAAAAGAAAAACTAATCGTTCAAATTTCTCCTTTACCATCATTGATGAATTCCTTTTTGGAAATGGATGAATTTACAACAAATCATTTTTCATTAGATCAAATTATTAGAAAAAAGAAATTACGAACCCATGAAGTTTTCTTCAGTATGTATGGTTCTTCGGATATCAATTTTGTTGATTCTGATTTTTATAATAATAATACTCGAGAGTGGGATGTATATCAAAGGTATAGATCTGGTTATGGTGGTGGATTCGCACTTGGTTTTCAACTTAAGAGATTCTTAATCGAAACGGGTATTTCATATAATGCCGTTAGCTATCAACAACGAGAGGAAGCTAGAATTATTGGTAGTTTCGCTAGAGGTTACGTCGAAGAAACATGGGATGATGCTGAACTGAGTATGGTTCAAGTCCCATTGAATATCCAATATAGTTTCTTAATAAAAAGTAAATGGAGAATGTACAGTTTGACTGGAGTCTCTATCAATATGGCACTTCAAAACAACTTTAACTTTCAGTTAGAAGACCAAGAAAATACAGCAAGTAGATCTATTTCTGTAAATGAAAGTGAAATTGCAAGCGAAGCATTACTCTACAAAGGTATCCTTGAAGGTGGTGGTTTGAGAGAAAATAGTTATTTGACTGTCAACTTAGGTTTTGGAGTAGAAAGAAAATTCACTTATCGTTGGAGCTTATTTTTACAACCAGTTTACCGTCGTCATTTCTTGATCGATGGAATTGGTCCTAACGAAGATAGAATACATTCTAGTTCTTTCAGATTCGGAGCAAAAGTAAAAATCCGTTAGATAACGGTGAATGATTAACGATGACTGTTAATAAAAAAGGAGCGATGATTTAAAAATCATCGCTCCTTTTTTTGTACAAACCTTGGAAAAAAATTAATTGTTCACCTTAACAGTTAACCGTTATTTAATACTTACATCTCCGTATTTTACTCTTGCCTTGATGTAGCTGATAGGGTTCACTTTTTTGCCTACATAAAATTCAACTTTCTGGTCATCCCCTTTTGCATCTTTGCAGGTGATCGTTGAAAAAGTCGGATAAGCTAAATTAGCATATCGAGCAGTTGCATCCATTTTATAATTACTTCCTTCTTCTACATCCAGCTGGAAATCTGTATTTTCCCCGACCATCAATATCTCTGAAAACCCTTCTGAAACCTTTGCAATTTCTACACTTCCATAAATCATATCAAAATCAGCGTGCTTGTTCACTACATCAATTTTAAAATCGGTAAACTTAGAAAAGGCAATAATGTTATCCACTTCTTTGATATCGATTTTATCATATTTCCCTACATTTCTAAACTCTTGAACGATGCCTAATTTGTATGTATCATTGACACTTGTACTTCTAATATCTGCAGCTTCATCCACATTAATTTTAGAATAACTTGTCGCAAAATTAATGTTTTCCGCCTTCTTCAATCTGATATTCCCATGGATCATTTTTATTTCAGAATTGGCTGCTTTGGCAACAGTACAATTTCCATATTTCAAATCCAAAGTCAATAATCGTTCTATGGTTTGCAGTCGAATATTTCCATGCTGTACGGTAAGTGTTGCCTCTCCATCTAATTCTGAAATCAAAGCATCTCCATATTTATTAAACAAAGACAAATTGCATTTTTTAGGCATATAAACTATATAGTCCACGGTGTATTCGCTACGTACATAATTCCAATTCCACTTGGGTACATCTCGAATAATTGTCCGGCTGTTTACGGTATTCTTATAGCTATCAAATTTGATTTGAATACGATCAAATACCTCATTCGCATCAGCTATATTTCGAGCGTTAACGGTAATGAGTACATCAATACTCACTTCATTTTTGTTCCATGTTCTGACATCAATTGTACCTCGAGTATTAGACAATTCTACCTGACCATTCTTTGAGATGGGGCTACTTTTTTTAATGCTTCGCTCAAATTCTTTCGCCGAAACAGTTTGCCCCATAAATATCAGCAACACAAGCAACCACCCTATTTTACATTTCAGAACCTTCATTTTTTTTATCTCTTTTTGTTTGAGTTAAAGCTATCTTTTCCAAAACAATCTCTAAAATGGCTACTTTCGTTTCGTAATTTTTCAACATTGCCTGCAATACTTGCTCTTCGCTTCCTTTTGGTACATCCTTTAATTCGGCTCTCAAATCTTCCAAGGTCTTATCTAAATCAACAAGATCTTCATTTACAGTAGTATCATAATTGAAACTTGCTAATTGCGCTCTTTTGTTCTCTATCTTTTGCTGAAAATCTCTTTCCTTTTTTCCATATTCAGGATAGTCATTCAAACTTGCAACTGGAACATTTATATCATTTGTAAAATAATTTCCTAAAAAGGCACCTGTGGATAATAAGATAAGCACCGATGCGGCAATGCTCAACATTCGTTTGATCGAAATCCGCTTCGCTTGCGGTGGATCGAGTCGCTTTTCGATATCAGCCCAGACTTTTAGGTTTGGAACCTTATCGTCAAACTGATCGCGATTTTGGTTAATAAATTTTTCGAGACGGTCACTCATGTTTATTTTTTGATTAGCTGATTTTGAAAATGTAATTTAATTATACTAAAATATTTGACCTCGTTCCTCTTGCTTTTCACTTCTGATAAGTTCTCTTAATTTCTTTTTGGCTCGACTAAATTGCGATTTTGAAGTAGCTTCCGATATTTCTAAAATTTCAGCTATCTCCTTATGATCATATCCTTCCATCAAATAAAGTGTAAACACCACCCGATACCCATCAGGTAACTGAAACAAAGCATGATTAATCGAATCGATTGTGTATTTGGGAGCATGATCTTCTTCCTCTAGTTCTGGCTGCTCTGTAATTTTGTCGTTTAATTCTTGGATTTGTAATCGTCGCTTTTTCAAAAAGTTAATACAGTTGTTAACGACAATTCTTTTTATCCAAGCTCCAACAGAAGATTGAAAACGGAACGAATCTAATTTAGTAAAAATATCAACAAACGAATTTTGCAAAAGATCTTCTGCATCCATATCATTCTTCACCATACGCAAGCAAATATTGTACATCGCTTTGGAATAAAGTCGATACAATTCGAATTGAGCTTGCCGTTTTCCTAACTTGCAATTCTCAACGAGTTCGCGATGAATGTTGTTATAATCCAAAAGCTCGATCCAGTTTAATTAAAAAGACAGTAGGTAATTGATAAAGTTGCACGTTTTATTTTTTCCAAAAATACAAAAGGTATGTCAATTTAATGATTCACTAATCTTTGATAAAATTCAGTTCGTCGATTTTTCAAAAAACTATCCTTAGCTTTTTATTGTGAGTATTAAATAAAAAGAATTTTAGAGTCTGTGTTAGTTATTGAAGAGTCTTCCGGATTACGATGGAATCTTTCTTTTATTCCCAAATCATTGTAAAATTTTTATTTTTTAAAAACGAAAAGGCTGCCTACTTTCGCAAACAACCTTTTTAATGAAAAGATGAATAGTAATTTTTGACTATCACTTTCCAATCAAGCTAATCAACTCTTTATGGATTGAAGTATTCCTCTGGATCTACTTTTTTTCCATCTTTAATAACTTCATAATGAAGATGTGGTCCAGTCGAAGTACCTGTACTTCCAACTAACCCAATGACATCTCCTATTTTAATCTTATCTCCAAACTCTACTTTCAGTTCACTTAAATGTGAATACAAGGTTTTAAATTCTTCATCATGTTGGATAATAATATGTTTACCATATCCAGTTTTATTCGATTTGGAAATAATGACTTCACCATCAGCTGTAGCTAAAACAGGCGTTCCGATAGGAGCTTTAAAATCAATGCCTGAATGAAATTTTCTCTTGTTTACTCCTGGAACAATTCTTCTTCCAAAACCAGAATTAACCCTAAATCCCCCTTCAATAGGCTTGATACTTGGTGGATCGTGCAAGTTCACATTAGAAGCAATCGGTATTTCATTTTTTCCAGCTAAGAGATTTTCCATCGTCATCATTTCTTGTGGTGACGGTGGCTGTATTCCATTCGTACCATTTATTTTTTCTTTGTCAGAAAAAAATAAAATGGTTGATGGAATTAGTAAAAGTGTAAAAACTGCTAAAACAAAACCTTTCATACGTTGCGATTTTTGATGAGTAAATAAAATAGTTTGATCTTGTAATTCTTTTAATTCATCTTTTCCAAAATTCTCAAAAATCGCTTGTTTGGCTTGCTCAAATGTTTTTCCATTTTGCATTTCTTCTTCCGTCATGCAACAGACATGATCTAATATTTCGCATTGAAGTGGAACATAATTTAAACCTAGCTCTTCTAGTTGTTTCTCTATCAAAAAAACTTGTTCCTCGTTGAGTTCTATTGTCATGAGGAAGTTGTTTTAGGTTTTAAAATAAGTTGCATCGCATTAATGAATTCTTGAAATTCAGCGAGTTTACTTTTGTTAGCCTTCTTTCCTTTAGTAGTGAGAGTGTAATATTTTCGCATTCTTTTTCCTACCATGACTTTTTTCGTTTTCACTAAACCTTCTGCTTCCAACTTGTGCAAAGTAGGATATAATGCACCTTCAGTCAAAATCATTTTTCCATCAGAAAGTGTTTTGACATGCTGCGTAATTTCATAACCATACATTTTCCCCTCCTCATCGAGAAGTTTTAGCATGATGGTTTTCAGCGTTCCTTTTGTAAGTTCATTTGATAACATAATGCAAATATACCTAATATTCTTAGGTATCAAAATATTTACCTAAGAATATTAGGTATTATTCTAAACATGTTAATTATCAGAGGGGAGTATTAATATATTAAAAAGCTATAGCTCCTGTTTTTATTGAGTTTTCGTCGAAATTTCCTCTTACCTCGACGACGAAAATGGATTCCAAACTAAAAAAAAATCAACTTGATAACTCAATCAACAAAA
The DNA here is from genome assembly GCA_905480595.1 of uncultured Saprospiraceae bacterium. Classification (GTDB taxonomy): domain Bacteria; phylum Bacteroidota; class Bacteroidia; order Chitinophagales; family Saprospiraceae; genus CAJQQY01. The sequence goes on from CAJQQY010000489.1 coordinate 9,151, forward strand.
AACCAGAACCACAATTTGTCCCTCTTTTTTCCCATCAGGTACTTCGAGTCTTGAAGGGAAAAAGGAAAACAGATTTAAAGAAAATTTGGCTTAACGAAAAAGTATAACAATGAAATCGACTACTCATTTATTCAAAAAGTATTTTTACCATAGCGATGAACAATTGATTGCTATCGTCGAAAATGCACACCTCTACCAAAAAGAAACCGTTGAGGTAGCGAAAGAATTATTGGAAGGCAGAGCGCCTGACCAGGCATTTATTAAAGAATGTGCTCGCAAATTAATGCATGAACGATTGAGAATTTATTTTGGAAGTTTTAGTATCTGGAGTGATGAATTAGAAGTTCCTAAAAGTGAATTTCTATCAGAAAAAGAGGTGCTAAGAATTTTTGAAATTGAGTACGACAATTTTTTAGAATTACGCATTGATTTTGGGCTTGATATGAATCAATACCAAGCAATGTAATTAACACTATTCTCGTACTTCGCTAAATATATTTTCCTAAAACCGAGTTAGACCTTTTGTGTTGTGAGACATGAAAGGTCTTTTTTGTAGTTATTTTTTTACCACTTTTCGGACAACTTGGAAAGTCGTTTTACGGTTATTTTGTCATGTTTTCTAAAAAAATAATTGCATTATCTGCTGCTGCCCATTTATCAGCAACTTGTTTTGGGACTTCTGGTGTTTTGATATTCATTGCTGATAACAATATATCTACATCTTGATCTCCATCTAGATCTGCGGTTACAAATCGCATCCAACGGCCTTCTTCAAATTGAGTAATCGTATGTGCTGAGAAATTATTTCCCCCATCATTTACATAAATGACAAAAGCTTCCTGAGGATGGTTTTGGAAGTCAGGGTGAAACGAAACCGCAGCAATATCCAAATCACCATCCTGATCAAAATCGACCGCCTCTGCTTGGTAAACTCCATTCAATGGAATAAAAAATTCTTCTTCGTATTTCCCATCTTTGTTTAAGAATAAATGGATCCCATGATATGGTTTTAGGATAGGAGTATAATCTCCATTGTCTCCATTAGAATATAAAATGTCTTTTTTTCCATCGCCATTAAAGTCTAATAATTGAAAATGTGTTGAACCGTTCGTTGGTAAAAAACGCAACTTTCGCTCTCTCTGGAATTTATCATTTCCTTGGTTGATGTACCAATCAATTCCTTCGTCGCTATTTGCTTGGAGTGCGATAATATCATTTTTTCCATCACCATTGATATCTGTAATTTCAGCTTTGATTGCTCCATCATCAGGGAACAACGTGTGTTTTTTAAATTCTCCATCTTTCTTTCCTTCCCACCAAGCAAGCCTTCCTAAAAGATTTCCATACTCTGCAATTACATAATCTTTTGATTCATCTCCATTCAAATCACCTGAGGTAAAACTTACTGGTCGCATTAATTCCTCAAGACTTGATTCATATTTTTTTTGTTTAAAATCAATGAAAGATTTCGAAATATTAAATGCACCTTTTGGATTATCCGATGCATATCGAGAAGCCATATCCAGCGTAATAAATTGATTATTCTCCACTTCTAAATCTACAATATGCGACTTGCCTTTGAGGTATTCAAGTGCCTTGCCTTGGTAATTAAATTTATAAACTCCACCTTGAAATTCTGTCGCGTAAACTAATTTATTTTTCGAATCAACTTCCATCGCTTGAACAACGGGTAAGATGTCTTTTTTCTGTGAAAAAGATTTAGATTTAAAAAATGGAATTCCAACTTTAATATCTGTTTTTGCAGAAGCACTTGGAATCGAAGAAGGTGCATTCTCAAGGTAAAACTTTGCTATCTTTTGCCATTCTTCAACTGAAAGAGCAGGTTTATCTGGATAGACTTTAGCTTGTTTGACTCGATATCCACCTTTACCTGGTTCTAACCATTTGCTTGGCATTTTGTCTACATATTTATTTCCATCTTGATAAATACCTAGAAAATTTCCCATTCTAATCAGGACAAAATTAGCCCACGTTTTTTTATCCAATAAATCTGGAGATGGGTACATGTGGCAAGATGCACAGTATACTTTCGACAACTCTTCTCCTGTTTCAGGAGCTTTCGTTTCTAGAGTTGTAGAATTTTCGGTGCATTGAATAAGAAAAAATAGAGAAAATAAAATGATTATGATTGGAAATTTACGCATTGCTTTTTTTTGAGAATGAAAGTAGTGATTTTTTACAAAATCATTTCTAAAATAAAAATAGCTGTGCGACAATTATCAAAAAAGGGCTGTTAGCGCTTGAGACGCTAACAGCCCTAGTGGAAAATATAATCTCGAAATATTAATTCTTCCGATCTATTTTTTCAGGAGCATTATTCCCATATCGAATATTGACTGGAGAATCAATGCTAGTAACTTTCACTTCTGTTCTTCGATTGTATTGGTGCTCTTCTTCAGTACATTTCACACCATCGACACATTTATTTCGAAGTTGAGATTCACCGTAGCCAACTGCTCGTACTCGATTGCTGTCTATGCCTTTTGATCTCAAAAATTGCTTGGCAGATTCTGCTCGAGCTTTAGATAATTTTAAATTATAATCAATATCCCCTCGGCTATCTGTGTGTGAGGATAGTTCGATACTCAAGCTTGGATAAGTTTGCATCATCACGACTAATTCATCTAACTCTCTTGCAGCTCCAGTTCTAATTGCAGATTTATTAAAATCATAATAAATGTTTTCCAAAACGATGACTGTTCCTGTTCCAATTGATGGTCCACCTGAAACTGGTGCTAGTAAAACATCTTTTCGCAAATTAGTCGATGTCAATTCTACTCCAGAAAGTTTTACAAAATCACCTGAGTAATTTTCCTTCATTCCTTTAATCATATAATCGCAACCTGGTTTTGCACAATATTCAAATTCGGCTTTGTCATTCGAGAAAATTTCAATCTCTTCGCCTGTGCATCCATTCCAAATTTTCACAATTGTATTTGGCAACACTTGATTGTTCACTTTATTTCTTACCACACCTGAAACAGTTGCACAAATTGGTTTTTCCAAAGGAACTCTGATGTTAGAAAGTGATTCATTTCCAATCGTTGAATAAGTTATTTCTTTGGCTGCATAACCATCTTTAGTTACGACAATTAAGTATTCTTTTTCGCCCATGAAGCCATAAGTTGCTTCTCCTTTTTCATCTGAAACTTGATCAGCGTTTCCAAGTGAAGCAGCATCTTTTCGAATCAACTTAAAGACTAATTCACTTGAACCTTCTTTGGCTGGAAGCAATACTGCTTGATACAAATTATTGTCGCCACTTAAAAATCCGTCATTACTTTTTTCAAAAACACGAATCTCAGCACCTTCAATTAAACTGTTACTTTTCAAATCATAAACTGTAATCATTGAAGTCAATAATTCAGCTGTAGTTGCGCCCATGATTCCATCAACAGCATCGAAATAATAGATATCATCTTTTCCTGCACCACCTTCACGACTAGAAGCGAAATAACCATTTTTCCCATCAGGACTTAAGATTAATCCTAAGTCATCTTTCTCAGAATTGAAAGGTTCTCCTAAATTTTTCACATCAGTATCTTCGATCATGACATTTGCCATAAATAAATCTAAGCCACCTTTTCCACCATGTCCATTGGAAGCAAAAAATAAATTTCCACTTGTATGAATAAATGGAAATACATCATGTCCTGATGTATTAATTCTAGCCCCCATATTCACAGGTTGTCCCCAAGAATCTCCATTTTTCTCAACTACCCAAATATCCATTCCGCCCTGTCCTCCTATCCGATCAGATGAAAAATAAAGTTTATTCCCATCAGAAGAAAGTGTTGGGTGAGCACATGAAAATTCATCACTATTAAAAGGTAACTCTTGGATGTTTTCCCAATCGTAAATTCCTTTTGAGGCTTCGTAAATTTTTAACCTTGTAACTCCTTTGGAGTCAGCTTTTTGCAAACCTTTCTTGATATTATTTCTTGTGAAAAATATTTTATCTCCAGTTCGATCAAAAGTTACAGGCCCTTCATGTAAAAATGAATTGACATGCAATGAAAATGCACGAGATTTTAATGGTTCACCATTTCCATCAGTTTCAGAATAAAATAATTCGAAGAAAGTTTCATCAATCTTTTTGTCCTTTTTTCCTGCAATACGCGAGGAAGCGAAGACAATTCCATTTTGATAAAAGGCTGGAGAAAACTCAAGGTTAGTTGTATTAATATTGGCGGTGTTTCGTAAAATAACCGCATCTGGATTTTTTTTCATTTCATTCCCAGAGGGTTGTGCAACTACCATTTGCGACAAGAACGCAAAAAAGCATAGCACTATAAGTTTCTGATAATTCAACATGACACATAATTTTTTTTAACGGTTAATTGTTAACGATGAATGGTTAACAACGATTTAATAACAATACGTTTACATTGTTATTTTTTTTTGGATTCACGTTGGAAGCTTTTGTTTTTTTTTTCAAAAACAAAAACGTGTGGTGTAAGGTTGGTTGATTACTTTTTAATACTGAAGTTTTCTTTTACAATTTAACTTCAAAAAATTGAAAACCATAATTTATTAGGTATCGGATACCTTGAATGTATCCGATACCTATAACAGATTTAAAAGAATCGAGGGTTAACGATATCTTCTCCTTCTGATTTTCCAATGCAATATCTAACGACTCCTTCGATACTTCCATTGCTATAATCTTTGATTTCTGAAAGCGTTATATCATAAGATAAACCAAAGAAGATGTGGTTGCTAATTTGTGCTCCAACCATCAAGTCAACTGACTCTCCAGCTGCTGAAGTACTTGACCCTCCTAAACGATATGTCAAACCTGCGATGTATCTTTTATTAAAAATAAAACTCGCATTAACATCCGCATCGAAAGGTGAATTAGCGGCAAACTTCAATAATGCTTGAGGTTTGAAAGAGACATTATCACTAAGGTCAAATAAATAACCTGTCATAATGTAACCATGTAATTTCTCTTCCGAAAGTATAGTTCCAGTTTCGTTGAAGTCAATATTGTTATTCAATAATCTTGGAATCGATGCTCCCACATAAAACCTTTCATTACTGAAATATGCACCAGCTCCAAAATTTGGAACATACTTACTTCGAGCTGTTGCAGAAATAGAATTATCCAATGCAATCGGCACCGTAGAAACTAATCTAGAATCCGCAAAATTATTATTGAAGTACCGAACAGAAGCTTGAACTCCTAATCCTAATGTTCCAGTTGCCATTCGAATTCGATAAGAATATACTGCATCTAGAGTTAACTTTTGGGAAATGCCAATCGTGTGACGAGTTATATTTGCTCCAATCCCAACTCGTTGATTTAAAATCGGCATATTAAAACTCAAAATTTGAGTATTAGGTGCACCTTCTAATCCTAACCATTGGTTTCGAATAATTCCAGTAACGCATGCCGTCTCATGACTACCGGCATAACCTGGATTGTAGGATAATTTATTATACATAAATTGTGTGTATTGCTGCTCTTGCTGTGCAAAACTAGTCATCGCAAAAAGAGCGCAAATGAACGTAAATAAAATTTTTCTCATTACTTTTTATTTAGCTTTTATAAAAATGTAAAGTGTTGTTTTGATTTTTACAACAACGTATTTACATAATTCATTTTTTATAAAAAATAGCGCATCCGCATCCTTTCCCGCCATTGCTTTTGGAAAAGGATGCGTTGTGCTTTTAACTTTATTTTTTAGAAAAATCCTATTTCTTAAGTCAAGCTAAAATTAAAATTAACACTTCCTTCGGTCGTTTTTAATTTCATTTTTAGCTTGACATAGAATTTTTCTATTAATATTATCTTTCTAATACTAAAAATCCAGATGTTGGAGTAGTTCCATCTCCAAGGTCAATTACCCAGAAATAAGTTCCTGTAGGAAGATCTTCTCCTTTGTAAGTTCCCTGCCAATTGTTTTGGTATTGAGATTGTCGGAATACTTCATCTCCCCACTCATTGAAGATTGATACTTCATTATTCGGGAATTTATCTGTACTCAAACATGGTACTATAAATTCATCATTGATGCCATCGTTATTAGGAGAGAAGATCGTTGGTATTTCACAAGTAGCATCTCCTCCAACTGTCAAGGTTACTGTAGCAGTAGAACATTCATCAGGACAAATGTCGCTACAAATTTCATAAATAAATTCATCTGCTCCAACGTAAACTAAATTAGATGCGTAAGAGAAAACTCCGTTATCTTCAGTAATTGTTCCATTGGTTGCTTCTGTGAATGAAATAGTATATCCGCCAATGATGTTATCATTTGCTAATACATCTAAATCAAGTGAACCATTATATGAAACATCATAAGTATCATCATTTGCGATAGGTGTAGGTTCGAAGAATATCGTCACCTCATCAAAAGAATACTCTCCACAAATTGCATTACTTAATGTCCATGTAAAAGTATTTGCCCCTGGTTCTAAATCAGTTACGAAAGTATTTGGTTGAGTTGGAGAAACAATAGTTGCACCACTCGCTGTTGTCCATGTCCCTATAGATCCAAGAGGAGCTGATGTAGCTGCCAAAGGTGTATCTTCAGTTCCACATAAGTCAACATCGTTACCTGCAAAGGCTTCAATTCCTATCGTACTTTCATCGGTAATTACTACAATATCTGAAGAGAAATCTCCACAACCAGCATTGCTTAATGTCCAAATGAATTGGTAATTATTTCCAGGCATCAATCCTGTAATCTGAGTATTTGGATCATTAGGATCTACAATCGTTACTCCAAGCAATGCTTGAGAAGAAGGTTGTGTCCAAGTTCCTGTGATACCACCTGTAACTGCAGTTGCACCAAGGGTAGTTTCCGTTGCATTACAAAGTTGGAAATCAACTCCTGCATCTGCCATCGCTACTGCTACATCAACTGTTACAGTAACTTCATCCGTTGCATAATCAACACATGATCCATTGGAAAGTGTCCAGGCAAAAGTGTATGATTGCCCAGAAGATAATCCTGCAATTGACGTTGTCGACTGGTTAGGATTAGCGATCACTACGATCGAACCACTTGTCTGTGACCATTGTCCAGCACCAACTGTTGGTGCTTGAGCATTTAAGACTACAGAACTATTATCACAAACGAAAATATCATTTCCTGCAAATGCTCCATTCGTAGGAATGAAATCAAAATCTACAGTAGTTGGAACGGAAGCAGATGATGGACATCCATTTACATTAGCTACTACATAGAAATCATTCGCTCCATTTGAATATGGAGTTAAATCAGAAATGGTTGTCGTCAATGAAGTTGTTGGTCCACCTATAATTGTATTAGTTGAAGCTTGGTACCAAGTATAAGTTGCACCCGGAATGGCAGATGCACTAGTTACTGAAAGTTCTAAAATTGCATTTGGATCATCTAAACAAATTGGCCCATTACTCGCAGCAAGTACTGCTTCTGGTGCATCATTCACCGTTACTAAAAGAGGTGCTGAGGAAGCTGAAGGACAACCATTCACTACGATAGAAACGAAGTACGTTCCTTCATCAGTTTCATCTACTGGAAAAACCAATGGGTTTTGATTAGTAGAGTTAAAGTTGTTTGGCCCAGTCCAAAAGTACGATGCTCCAGGAACAAAATCAGTTGTTAATTGTAAAGTTGTTCCTTCGCAAACAGGCCCGTTATAACTTGCAACTGGTGCAGAAGGAATACTATTCACATTTACTGCAAACATTCCAGAAACATCAGAAGTACATCCATCAACGGTAACAGATACTGTGTAATTTCCAGAATCATTTATTGTTGCTGAATTAACCGTGAACGATGCAACTGAAGTTGATACTGTTGTTGTATTTGGCAATGTCCAATTGTAAGTAACACTTGCTCCTACATATGGATTATTCACTAATTGTAATTGTAATAAATCGCCTTCACAAAGTTGATTATCCAAAGAAGTGATCATTGGAGTCTGTGGCAAGTCATCTACGCTTATCACATGAGTGTAAGGATTTGATTGACATCCTCCAGAACCATTTGTTACTACTAAAGTATATGAACCATTATCAGCAGAACTTACATCTGGCAAAGTTGCATTCATTTGAGTAGAGTAAAATCCGTTAGGACCAACCCACTCATATAAATAGTTTGGACTTGCTGGCATAACCGTTGGCGTCAAGATCATATCTTCATCTCCAGAAGCACAGTCAATTTGAGTATTTGTAATTGCAGTAATCACTGGACTATCACTTACATCTACACTTACTGCTCCCGAAGGATTAGTTTGACATGCATCCACATCGACAATTACATAGTAAGAGTAGGTTCCAGCAGCTGGATTTGAAATCGTATAATTTGGCACTTGAGTAGTTCCAAGTAAAGTTCCCGTTGGAGAAACTCCTTCGTACCAACTATAAACTATTGTAGTACCTGTGTAAGATTGAGTTTCAATAACTATATCATCAGTTGTACAAATATCATCATTTACAATAGTTGCAATTGGTGTATTTGGCGAAGAGTTGATTGTTAAAGTAACTGCACCTGTTGCTTCACATCCACCTTGTCCTGTAATCGTTACAACGAATGTTCCTGAGTATGCTGGATCAGCATTTGGAATAATTGGGTTTTCATCAAATGAAACGAAACCGTTTGGTCCGGCCCATTCAAAAGTATACATTCCTGCTGGTGCATTTGCAAATAAATTCAAATCAGTATTTCCACACAACCCTATTGAGAATGATGGGAAAAACTCGACTGTTTGAACATTTACAGGAGCAACACATGAAGAAACATTTCCTGCATCATCAGTTACTTCTAATGTTACATTAACAGTACTTCCTACATCTGTACAATCAAAGGTATTTGGAGAAACTGTCATACTTGCAATACCACAATTATCAGAACTTCCATTATCTATTTCCGAAGCATCAAGTGTATAAACACTTCCGTCAGGAGTTACATAAATAGTAGTTCCTTGACAAACTGAAGAAGGAGCAATATTATCTTCAACTGTAATATCGTAAGAACAAGTTGTTACATTTCCATTTACATCTTCAATCTGGTATGTAACTGTTGTTACTCCAATATTTAAATTATGTGTAACTGGAGCTAAAGGAACAGGGAAAATACTATTTCCAATAGTAGTAGCACCCGTTGCAAAATAAGTTGGAGCTACTGATGTATAATCTAAAACTACTGTAATGTTACTTAATCCATCTGGAGTTCCATCAGGTGTTCCACTTGTAAAAACTGTACATGCTGGACTAATTCCATCTCCTGTAATTCCAGGAGGAGGTGATCCAAATGAAGTATTTGAAACTGCATTAATATCAACTTGACCATCCAATGCCCAAGCATTAAAGATTGCAACCGGAACTGAAATAGTTGTAACGCTGATTGAAAGTGTTGGACAAGTCCCAGCAGTAACATTTACATTTGGTTGACCTGCTTGAGTTGTTCCAATCAAACTTCCATCCTCTCCATAAATTTCAAAATACTCATCAGCATCTTCCACATCACCTTCAACTCTAACCGTAAATATTACATTTCCATTAACTGCATTTGCACCAGTTCCAGAGAATGAAAATGATTTATCATCTGCCACATAGTCCAAGTAATTTGGATTGTAAGAAAATGTAATTAATGATTGATTTAAGGTCTGAGGTTGTACTTGTGAGAAAATATTTTGGAAACCACAGTTATCAAAAATATTTGTCGGAGGAACTAAATCTACCGAAGCTCCTACAGTACAATCTACATTAGCAGGAAGTGAAACAGTCAAGTCTGAAGGACAAGACATCGTTGGTAATTCATTATCATTTACAGTTACACTATAACTACATGAAGATTCATTACCAGCGCAATCTGTTGCGTAGTAAGTAACTAAAGTAGTTCCTACATCAAATGTGTAAGGAACAATTGTTCCAGGAGTTACTTGAACTCTTGAACCATTATCAATACTATATTCATAAGTCAATCCATTTGGAGCAACTGAAGTATAATCTATTGTTGCTGAAGCTGTTGACCCACCACCTGTTGGTGGTCCTTGAGGGCAAATATCATTAATTGCAAAAATTGGATCTACAGTTACATTTGGCAATAATGTAATTGTTAAAAATCCATCTGCTGAAGCCCATGCATTTGCTTGACTTGCAGTAAGTGAAATTGTCGTTGTTGAATTTCCACATTGCATTGCAGAATTATTCGTCTGACCTAAGTTTGTTCCATCCTCACCTAAGATTTCAAAAAACTCATTTATATCTTCTCCATCATAATTATTTAAATTAATAGTCAAAGTTACTGGATCAGTCGCAACTGCTGGGTTGATAGGTAATGGCCCAATATCTAAAGTAATTGGATTAACAATAGTTTGATCATCGCCAGGATTTGGTGAAACGAAAGGTTCCATTACCGTAACATTTACGTTGGAAGAACTACTCGCACATTCATCTGTAATCAACGGTGGATTTAATGTGTAATTTACTCCACATATTCCTGGATCATTGTCAAATGTAACATCCACGGGACAATCAGTAAATACTGGAGGTGTATTATCCGTCACCGTAAATGTAACCGTTTGCTCTATCGCATTTCCACATTCATCAACTGCAACAAATGAAACATCATCTGTTCTGTAAATTCCCATTGTTGGAGAAGGACAGGTTGCTGCAGCTACTCCTGTTGGTGGAGTTATAAATGTTGCTTCATTATTAATATCGTAAGATCCTGGTTCTAAAGCATACCAAGTAATCGTTCCACAATTATCAGTTGCTGTTCCACCACCGTAAGTAGCTAACCAGTTAGCATAAGCTGCATCCGCAGACATATTATCTGTACACACCATTGTCATACCTTGTGGCGTATTTCCAAAAACTGGATCAGTTATATCTTGTACGTTAAGAGTTTGTACATCAGAAAATGAATTTCCACATGCATCAGTTACTATCCACGTTCTTTCCAAAGTATAATTAAAAGGACATGATCCAGGTACTGTAATATTATCTACAAAAGTTACTTCAGGATCATTATCACACCCATCAGAAACATTTGTAGGTTGACCTGTGATGGCTAAATTATTTACATTTTCACAATTAACAGTTAAGTTCCCTGGAATGACAAACGAAGGATCATTATTATCCTCAACTGTAATTACTTGAGTATGTACATTTGTATTTCCACACAAATCAATTGCAGTCCAAGTTCGCGTCAATGTATATTGATAAAAACTACACATATCAGCATCAACTCCTTGAGTTGATATTTCTAAATAATCAAAAGAAGCTAACCCACAATTATCTGCCCCTACAATATCAATCCCTACAACTGGAGGTGTTGGAATAGCATTACACTCGACTGTTATATCAGAAGGTAAAGTTCCAGTAATAGTTGGGAAAGTATTATCTTGAACGGTAACCACTTGAGAAGCAGAAGCCATATTTCCACATGCATCTGTCGCGGTCCAAGTTATTGTAGTTACGTATTCATTCACACATGCACCTGGAACTGTACTAGTTACAAATGTGATAATAGGATTCATATCACATATATCATTTACAACCGGAGGTGCTGAACCTGGAACAGGAACCATATCACACTCAACAGTAATATCTGCTGGAGCAGTCACCATTGGAGCTGTATTATCTTCAACTGTAATCACTCGAACACCTGTATCAGTATTTCCACAATCATCAGTTGCTGTCCAAGTTCGAGTTACTACATAACTATTAGCGCAAGTAGTAACTGTATTTTCTACTAAAACAATATCAACTGCTGCATCACAATTATCAGTTGCCGTTGGCACAATTGGAGCAGGTGCTTGACAATCAACAGTAATATCCGCTGGAATCATAGAAAGGACTGGATCAATAGTATCTTCTATAGTGAAAGTTGAAGTAGTTGTAGATGTATTGTTACATTCATCCGTAACTCTAAATGTTACTTGTACTGACCAATCACATACATTTGCAGTCACTTGAGGATAATTAGCATAATTTCCAAAAGCTACTGTTCCCATTACAGGAATTGGATCATTGGTTGTAAAATCAAAATCTACCCAAGTTTCACTTGAACAACCATCTGCAGCCATTGCTCCACCATAATTATCTATCCACGTTTCCAAGTCAGATTGATCATCTCCTCCTCCACACTCTTCCGTCATACTTGTTGAAGTTGGGAAAATTGTTGGAGAAATATCATCAATGATTGTGAAATTAACCGTAAGTGATTGCATAAATCCGCAATCATCTGTAACTGTAAATGTTACATTATATACTCCTGTGTTTGGACAAGCTGGAGTAAAACTATTTTCTACATAACTCCAATTAGGTGATCCAACTAAATTATTAATATTCGAACATGCATCAGTTGCAATTCCTCCTCCATGTGAATCTAACCATGCAGTATAGTCAGCCATAACTGTTGCTGAACATTGCGCTTGCATACTTGAAGGAGGAGTTGTGAATGTAGGATTTTGAGTATCCGAAACAGTAATGACTGCCATGGTTGAAGAAGACAAACCACACTCATCAGTAGCTGTAAAAATTACAGTAGCTGTTCCCGATCCAGGACATACTGTAGAATACCCCATATAATCATGAGCCCAAGTCACCGTTCCACATGCTTCAGAAGCGACTGCATTTCCATTAGCAGCTAACCATGCATTAATATTAGTAACTGTGTTCGCATCACACTCAACATTTAAAGGTTGAGCAGATGTTGAAAAAGTGGGTGCAGTAGTATCTTCAATCGTAACCGTCGCAGTTCGAGTTGAAGTTAATCCACATGCATCGATAGCAGTAAAGGTAACTGTCGCAGTTCCTGTTGCTCCACATCCATTTGACAAGCCAGCATAATCATTGGTAAAATCAATTACTGCTCCTCCACAATTATCATCTGCTGCTCCTCCATTTCCAACATTACTTAACCATGTAGTAATCTGTCCACCGGGATCATTTGTACCATCACATTCAACAGTCAAGTCCATTGGGTTAACTGTCCAGTTTGGAGCAGTAGTATCTTCTACAGTTAAAGTAGCGGTTCGGGTTTCAGAATTTCCACAACCATCATGAGCAGTAAACATTACATTCACAGAACCTGACTCACCACATCCATCTGATATAGCTGTATAATTATGAGTGTAAAATACCATCCCTGGATTACATCCATCTGTAGCACTTCCATTTCCATTATTTGCTATCCAAGTTGCAATTTGTCCACCAGGATCATTTGTTCCATCACACTCTATAGTTAAAGGTGTAGGATCAACTGTCCAAATTGGATTAGTTGTATCTGCTATATTAAATGTTGCAGTAGTAGGAATTGGATTTTCATTTCCACATTCATCACTTACATAAAAATCAACTGTTACAGAACCTTCATTTCCACAAGTACTTGTGATTACAGGCATCGCTGGATCAGTTCTCCATGTCAATGTTGTTCCACTACAAATATCACTTCCTAGTGCATTTCCATTCGAAGTTAACCAGAGTGCTAGTTCTCCAACATTCCCCATTCCATCGCATTCTACAGTTGCATCAGCGGCAGGAGTAATTATTGTTGGAGCTACATTATCTACAATTGAAAAATCTGCATCCGTCGTTGACATATTTCCACAATCATCTGTAAATGTAAATTGGACAGTTATTGTTGCCACAATATTTGCAGCACATCCTGTTGCAATTGCATTTGTCAAAGCGATATATGGATCATCTGTAGTTCCATCAGAAGGAACTGCTACAGATTTTATTACTAAATTACTAGGAGAACAAGCATCCATTGCAACTGCATTTCCATCTGCATTTAACCATGCAGTCAAATCTGCAACATTTCCAGCTCCATCACATACTACTTGCTCATCTTGAGCTCCAGTTGTTATGTTTGGAGGATTTGAATCCTGTACTAAAAAGTTAATTGTTACACTAGAAGTATTACATCCATCTGTTGCATAATAAGTAACAGAAGCTGTTCCTGTACCCGCACATGGTTCTGTTAAACCTGCATAATCGTTAGTCCAAACTACTGGGCTACAATTATCCGTTACCGTAAAATTACTTGCATAGTTTAAAATCTGAGTTTCTGGATCAGAAGGTATTCCTGTACATTGAATGGTAACATTTGTTGAAGCAGGAGGAGTAATTACTGGAGCAGCATTATCTTCTACTGTAATTGTTTGAGTTATATTAAATTGTAATCCACAATCATCTTCCAAAGTCCAAAGTCGTGTTAATAAATGTGTCGTTGGACATGTCTGCATCCCAATCGTATTTTCCAAACCATTATTCACAATCGTTACATTAACAGGAAGAGTACAATCATCAGAAATATCCGCAGAAGTCAATGTCGGAGCTACAGGAATCGCATCACACGAAACGGTAACATCAGCAATACTAGCTAAAAAGCCTGGAGAGATTGTTGGACCTCCATTTGCCGTTACTATAATATTCTGAGAGGCTGTTGAAGTATTTCCAAAAGCATCTGTTGCTGAGAAGGTTCTTACCATCGTACCACCAACACAATAATTAATTGTTGCAGGCACATCAGTAACAGTTGTAGCAAATGTTCCCGCACAATTATCAGTTGCATTCACTACAGGTTGAACTGGAACTGCGCAAGTAACCGTAACATCTGCCGGTATAGCTGCTATGACTGGAGCTGTATTATCCCAGAAGTCAATATCGAAAATCAAGAGAGAATCATTCCCTTGGTTATCTTCTGCTCGATAAGTAACAACTACATTAGTCCCCGGAGGAACCACATCTCCAACTGAAAAACCTCCGCTGATATTGATAATATCAAAAAAGGTAATGACTTGACCATCTCCTGGATGTGCAGCATTAACGCCGACAGTACCAGGTGCCCAATCTAATGTTGCATTACATGCTGCATCTACAAATGTTGTATCTGGAACATTTTCAACAAAAATAAAATGTTGCGACCACCCGACTTGGGCAAACAACAACAAGGTAAAAAACGCTAAGAGCGTTTGTTTCAAAGTGAGTATTCTGTTCTTCATATTTCAAACTTTATGAAAAAGATTTAGGATAAAATTATTTATAAATGTTTCTGTTAAATTCAATTTTGCTAAATAAATGGGGCAACATTTATCATAAATGTATTAATTGAGATTTTAAAACATAAGTCTTAAAATCTACTAGCCGCGATAGTTATTTTCGTGTGATAAAGTGTAAGAACAGTATACCAGGGGGAAACCAGATAACCTCTTAAGATGTGATATTTAGAGGTCAATTTTTGAAGTCTGGAGGAAGAGTAATCTCAGTTATTTAACTGACTAAGCAAAATATTTAATTAAAAATATTCTGCGAAATATGTTTTAATTTTTCTCCAACAACACTCCTATTAAATAATAGCTTACGCTAAATTAGGGGGAGGATTATTATGAGCGGTAACTGGGAATTCTCAAGTTCCTGGGATTCATTAATAGTAAAAAAACGGATCACACAAAACACTTGATTTAATTAATCATTCTTGTAAATTTTCCAAAACAAGCATTTCTCGTGGTTCTTATACGCAACAAAGATATGAAAAAGTGACATAGTAATTTTTCATCTACCTATATTTCTTCACTTTTTTTTGCTCGGCATTTGGTACTATAACATATAACAAAAAAAGTGCCTATATTTTTAACATAGACACTTTAATAAATATTATTATATAATATTCGTTGAAAAAATTATTCTTCCTCTTGATTATCAGATTCTTGTGTAGGATCTTCTCGATCTACTAATTTTTTATCTTCTACATTTTCATCCAAAAATTCATTCAATTTATCCACTTTCACATTTGAAATAATTTCTCCAAACTCATTAATCTTTATGTCAAAACCTTTTAAGTCATCGTGGACTTCAGGTTTTCCTTTTTGCGGCTTTTTTTTTGGCATAACTATTTATTTTTTAGTCTTTGTAAATACAATATGTGTTAGCCCATTTATCATGTAGAGCTTGCTTTTGTTTATTAAATAAAAGGACGAGTGCAGATATAAGAATTAAGAATCCTGCTACACTACTTAAAGAAGTTAAAGTTGAAGGGTTTTGTGCAACAAACATATTGTATTCCATAAATCCTTCAATTTCATCAAACCCTGGTGTTCCAAATATTTCTACGAGGACCAATAAATTTATGATATTTCCAATTAACCAAGGCAAATATCGAATAATCGCTTGATTAGGTGTCAGTAAACCACCATCTTCATTTATTACTTTAATTCCAACGGCCATTTTTCCTAGCGTTGCACCATATTGATATTCCATTAGTGGTTTATATGCTGCCATTAGTATTGTATTGATAATCATCAATGGCAAACTTTTTAGCACTAATAAAATATAAAATGATAGCCCAATAAATGGAATCAACACTAACATGTCGACAATAGAAGCTCCTACTCTAATCCAAAAGCCTGCAAATCTATAGTGGCGTTGTTCGCCATCTAAATCGTCATAATTTTCATCCAAAATGTGATCACTCATGATTTTTTGTTTAGTTGATTTAATAATGTTTTATTTTTAAAATACATTACAATAAAACTAAATCTTCTCCGATGGTCATAATTTTATAGACAAACTCCACGAAAAATTTCACAAGTAAATATTATGAATCAGATTTTATGACTAATAGGCATAAGTACCGAACCAAAATTATCTTTAAGCTTGACTTACAATCACTTCATCAAAATATTTATAACTCGCTTCCATTCGATCTACTGTTTCTCCATGCCCTAACAATGCCATAATATCAAAAACTGATGGCCCCATTGTTGTCCCTGAAACTGCTAATCTCAATATCGGCAAAACTTCTCCAAACCCCAACTCTTGATCTTCCATAAATTGCTTCACCGTAGACTCAATGTTATCTGCATCAAATGAATTAATATGCTTGATAGTATTTGCAAGGATAACCATTTTTTCCTTATTATCAGGTTTCCACCTTTTTTGAATCGTTCTATCATCATAAGATTTGATTGGTTCAAAAAGATAATATGCCTGATCCAATATTTCTGGAATAAAATGTACTCGCTCCTTCATCATAGCTGCTACTTTTTCCAAAAAAGCAGAAGGTGCTCCAATTCCTTTCTTAGAAAGTAGAGCACTTAATTCTTCCGCAATTTTTTCATCATCTTTGTGCATTAAATATTGCTGATTGAACCATCTCGCTTTTTCGTAGTCAAATTTAGCACCTGATTTCCCTACCCTTTCTAATGAAAATGCACTAATCATTTCTTTCATAGAAAAAATCTCTTGCTCTGTTCCTGGATTCCAACCAAGGAAAACCAAAAAGTTATTTACCGCATTGGCATCAAATCCAATTTCCTTAAACCCAACAAATGAATCAGCTTCAGATTTCCCTTCCCATGAAAGTGGAAAAACTGGAAATCCTAATCGATCACCATCTCGTTTACTCAACTTTCCATACATTGCATTTTTCAAAAATTCTTTTACCGCTTTCTTTTTCCCATCATCATTTTTTCCAATTTTCAGTTGACTCTGAATATCTTTTGGATTGCTAAAGACTTGTTGTACAATTTTTGTAACATCGTCCAAGCTCATCTCTAAATCTGACGACTTCATAAATTCAGCGGAGAAACTTTCTGTAAATTTCTGCTTCGTTTTTTTAGTTATATATGTGCCCGGAGCTGGTTTTAAAATCAATGGTAAATGTGCAAACTGTGGCATCGTATCTTCCCATCCAAAACATCGATACATCATCACATGAAGTCCCGTACTCGGTAACCATTCTTCTCCACGAATTACGTGCGTAATTTTCATCAAATGGTCATCAACAATATTTGCTAAATGATAAGTTGGTAACCCTCCGCTTTTCATTAATACTTTATCATCCAATTCATTCGTCTGAAAAGTTACTTCTTCTCGAATCAAATCATTAACTGTAACTGATTGATTTTCAGGCATTTTAAAACGAATGGTATAAGGTGTTCCATTTTCCAACAATGCTTTTACATCATCTTCTGAAAGACTCAAACTATTTTTCATCATCATTCGAGTGCTCGCATCATATTGAAAAGAGTGCTTTCCTTCCGACTTCACTTTCTCTCGCATTGCATCTAATTCTTCCGCAGTATCAAAAGCATAATAGGCATGTCCATCATCCAACAATTGTTGCATATATTTTTGATAAATATCCTTCCGTTCTGACTGTCGATAAGGGCCATAATCACCTCCTATTCCTGGACCTTCGTCAGGAGTTAATCCGCACCACTTTAATGCATTTACGATATAATTTTCTGCACCTTCCACATATCTTTTCTGATCTGTATCTTCTATTCGAAGGACAAATGTCCCACCATGCTTTTTAGCTAATAAATAATCATAGAGTGCCGTTCGAACACCTCCAATGTGTAAAGCCCCTGTTGGACTTGGTGCAAATCTTACCCTCATTTTTGTCATTGAATTGAGTTTTTATATTTTAAAAAATCGAAGTTTTATCTTTTATTTTCAGCAGCTAATGTGAGCTACCAAACGTTATATTTTTGACTTGACTTCAGCTTAACTATTTCCCCTTAAAAAATTTGTGCAAAGATAATCAAAATGTGTTGGTAGACGTGTTCACCTTTTTTATTTTTTTTATTAAAAAAAACAAATTAACCTACCTCACGTAATTCACAACAGTACTTTTCCCTAACAAGTTTCGCCATTACTTTTTGACAGAGAATTCAACACCTTAAATTAACACTTGATAGAATTATGTATTTAGTTAAAACGCCACAACTTATCCAAAATCTTTTTCCCAATTTCACTTGGAGGATTCCAACGGAGGAAAAAGTAATTTACTTAACTTTTGATGATGGTCCAATTCCTGAAGTTACTCCTTGGGTGCTCGATCAATTGAAAAAGTACAATGCTAAAGCCACGTTTTTTTGCGTAGGCGAAAATGTAAAAAAGAATACTCCAGTTTTTGATCAAATTATTAACTCTGGTCATACCGTTGGGAACCACACTTTTAATCATTTGAATGGTTGGGGAACTGATAATATTCCTTACTTCCATAATATTCGACATTGTGCTCACTTGGTGAAGTCGTCGTTGTTTCGACCTCCGTATGGAAGGATGTTGCCGAAACAAGCTCAGTTTTTACAGCGTCATTATCAGATTGTGATGTGGGATGTTTTGAGTGGGGATTTTGATCCGGAAATTACGAAGGAGCAATGTTTGGAGAATGTTATTAAGAATACCAAGACTGGTTCGATTATCGTATTTCATGATAGTTTGAAAGCGAAGGATAAATTGGAATATGTGTTACCGAGAGTTTTGGAATATTTTTCTGACAGAGGTTTTCGTTTTGAAACGTTGAAGGAGAAGAAGGAAATTTTGAATTAGGAATTTTGTTTCCTGACGACAAAAAAAGTTTTGTAATTATATTGTTACAAAACCTTTTTTTATTGGCTCATGCTAAGGTGCTTGTTACTTTTTTCATTCGAAAAAAAAGTAACCAAAAATTCTTGGCGAAAAAAATGCTTTACTCCGTGAAAGCACCCGCACCCTCAATATTACAAACCAACCCAAATAAAAAAGGTCTTGTAACATTACAATTACAAGACCTTCCCCTAGTAAAGATAAAATCTTACCCTTTCATATAATTCACAAAATGCTTCCCTACAATCGTCTGTAAAACACACATCGCCAACGGCTTCGCCTCCCGATAAGAAAACCCTTTATTCATAAAATAATCCTCAATCCTAACCTGCGACTGAAAATAAGCCACCTTCAAAGCAGTCACTCTTTGCTCATGAATTGGATCAGCATTCCCCCAAGATTCCATCTCCGTCCAAAGCGTTTTATGCCAAACCGAAATTTCTTCCCCTTCACCAGAGGTCATTTTTTGAGGAGCAATATAAAGCTTCGCTCTCTTACTACTATAAGCTGCTAAAACATCTTTATCCGTATCAACCGAAGGATCCAAATCAGAAGCAATAGTCTTCAATAATTTCGTTTCCTCCCAACTCATAAAATCACCACCACAGTTTTGCATCCGTAAATTATCACCACCAGAAGCAAAAGCATTCGCCGCCTCAAGTGGATGTTGAGAAAAAATCCAACAAGGAACTTCCGCATCTTGTGAAACAGCATGCACATAATTCAAGTGCTTTAAAAGTTGCTCCAAATTATCGTAAGCATAAGTTGCATTGTAATCGAAAGGCGGTGCATTTTTTAATTTTTTTCCTTTGAATGCTTGCTTAATCGCTGCATTCATTAATCGATTCACTTCATCCTTTTGATCGCCATCTTGAAATAAAATATACGCTCGATATACTTTTGCAATAGGAGAACGTTCCGCTTGTAACAATGTATTTGCATCTTTCGACTCGTCCAATAAATTATTAACAATCATTTGTAAACGACCTGCTTCTAATGAAGCATTCGCATCCGAATTCATCATTTCAGAAAGCATCAAATATTTACGGATCTGAAAGTTTTCCTTTTTGATATCAGCATAACCTTTTGCAGTTCCTTTTCCATAATATCCATCCAACCCGCTATTATAAACACCTTGTGCTTTTAATACTTTTTGCAATTCGATGGCAGAAGTTCGTTTTACTTTTACTCTGATTTTTGGTAAATCGGCCTTCACTTCTTTTTTTGCAGGCACTTTAATTCGTTCTGTTCCTCCTCCAAAACTATCAGGAACATCATCTGGAATATTTGATCCTCCCTTCGATGTAGTTGTTGATTTTTTAAATAAAAGATCGTACGACTCTGGAAGATTTTTTGCTTCTTCCTTTGCTTCTGGCTCTCCACCTTTTGATGTTTCGATAACTTCGACGATTGGATCAGCTACAGCTCCTCCGTTTTCAAATGAAGTTACTTTTATTAATTCAACTGTGTTGAAAGTTTTAACTGTCGCATCTGCGAAGCCCATTCGCTTGAGTTGATTCGCTCGTTTTTGAGCAACTTCCTCTGTTTCATATTGACCACTTA
>CAJQQY010000490.1 GCA_905480595.1 uncultured Saprospiraceae bacterium
TACATTTTTATAAAACCAAATATTTTCGTTATCCTCTGATGATTTAAAATTATTAGGTGCTGCAATCAGATCTTTGTTTCCATCATTATCCATATCCAAATAAAATCCAGCTAAGAAAATCGGCATGTCAACTGAGACATCGTAACTTGGATAAGTTGCGTCGAAGTCAACCATAAATGAATTTTCTGAATCTCCTCCATTTTCCAAATAAACCAAGGACTCCCCACTCAAATCGCCCAAAATGATTTCTTTGTCTCCATCATTATTATCATCAAGACTCAAAATAGTCGATCCTGAATGCCGAGTTTCCACCGTTGGATTCCATAGCGATGGACAGATATCTGTATCGTTTCCTAGTTGAATTGAAGAACTCAAACCAGCTTCTTTAAAATTCCCCCAACAATCGTCGTACAATTGAAATTTCAAACTATCTAGTCCAAATCCCATTTCAACTGACATATTTTTAAACATTTCAATAGTTGCTCCTCCGAGATCAAAAGTCAAAATATCTAAGTCTCCATCATTATCAATATCATCTATCGCAGGAAGATCTTCATTGGTAATTGCGATCTGAGGATATGTTCCATTTGGGATTAAAAATGATAAAAGATTGTGTGGTCCATCAGCATGGAAAAGTCTTGTAAAAATAATTTCATCATTTTCGTAACTCCCTTTGTGAACTTTCACCCCATGAATTCCTGGGTTATCAGAATAGGAAAACATATCCATAATTCCATCTCCATCATAATCTCTAAGCAAAACCCAACCTTTGGTATCTGGAAAATTCTTAGCGTACTCTGGCGCAAATTCATAAGCTGCTCCATCCGTTGAACCATTATTCAAAAATGTCAAATGTACCTCTCCTGCTTTATCAAAAAAATGTGCATCCAATACGCCATCGTTATTCAAATCGACTGCATTTATTTGAGGAGAGTTCAATCCGCCAGCAAATGGGTTTTGCAAATCCAAACCATTTTGCTCAAATCCAACATCCAATCTTCGAATGTTTTGAGCATCAGCTTCATTTCCAAAAAATAAAAAAACAATAAATGTGAGAAGGAAAATTCTATTCATAATATTTCGGTGAATTAGGTAATTGTAAAACTTGTCAATGGCAATTTTCACAATTCAATAATTAATTTGTTACTTTAAAATTAAGAAAAACAAAGGAACGAAAAATAGAACAAAGTTTAAATATTAAAGGTTTGCATAGCACTTGTCAAAACTTAATTTCAATCTTTATTTTCTTACTTCCACCTTTGTTTTAAATCTGTGATAATCAGTCTTTTATGGAAACTCTTTTTGGAATTTTGTTGGCTATTGGATGGATCATAGGATTTGTATTTGCAAGAATCCTAACTACATTCATTCATGAGATGGGGCATGCTTTACCATCCTTAGTCTTTACAGATGAACAAGTACAAATTCATATCGGATCTTATGGAGATGAAGAAAACAGTTCTCATTTTTCTATTGGAAGGTTGAAGACATTTTTCAAATTTGATTTTTTACATTGGAATATCGGACTTTGTAAACACAAAGCAACTACAGACTATTGGGAAAAAATTATTATTGTTTTAGGTGGTCCAATTTTTAGTTTATTAATCGGAGTTGTTTTGATCTTATTACTTCGTTTTGGTGAGTGGAGTGATTTGGTTCAAATTATTTTTACTTGTTTTATCGTGTCTTCAGTTTGGGATTTCATCGTAAATATTTTTCCTTCTAAAAATAGGATTGTGATGCACGATGGATCAGTTGGCTATAACGATGGAAAATTGTTGTGGATGATAATTCAAGAAGGAAAATTACCTCCAAGTTATTTTGAAGGTGTTATTTTTTTTAGCGAAAAAAAATATGATGATGCTATTTCAATATTTAAAAATTTAATTGAAAGTGGGCATGATAAAAAGAACATTCGTCTCCGTCTAATTGAGAGTTATACTCATGCAAAGAAGTATGATGATGCGATTGATCAATTCAATATTCTATTTGAAAACAAACAAATTGATATTCGTGATTTTGCCTACATTGGTTACTTGCAACTGAAAAAAGGCGAACTCGCAAATGCTATAATTTCACTTAATAAATATCTTTATAAAAATTTCCAAGATGCAAATGCTTTAAATAATCGAGGTTACACATACCTTCAAATGGGTGAATATGAAAAAGCAATTCAAAGCCTAAATTCGGCTATCATTCATAATCCAAAATATGCATTTGCATACAACAATCGAGGTCTGGCAAAAGTCAGATTAGGTCAAACTGAAGAGGGACTTGCAGATATCGAAAAAGCAAAATCGTTGGATGATTCCAATGCTTTTATTTATCTCCACTTGGGGTTTTACTTTCAAAAAACCAATCAAGAAAAATTGGCACACCAACATTTTCAAAAAGCGAAAGACATGGAAATTGATTTTCATGGAATTGATTATTTGATTGAGACGACTAGGGAAAATGAATTTTAATACAAAAAGAATGACTCACGAGCTTCCAGTTCTACTAAAAAATATAAAGGCTTGTAAAATCTGTGAATCAAATTTATCTCACGGAGCAAACCCTGTTTTGACTGCTGCGCAAAATTCTAAAATCGTAGTTATCGGTCAAGCACCAGGAATGAAAGTTCATCTCAGTAACCAACCTTGGGCAGACAAAAGTGGTGAGCGACTCATCGAATGGCTAGGAATTGATCGAGAAACATTTTACGATACTTCTAAATTTGCGATTATCCCCATGGGTTTTTGTTACCCTGGAAAGAATCCAAAAGGTGGGGATTTACCACCTCGAAAAGAGTGTGCTCCAGAATGGCATCTACCACTTTTTGATCAATTAAAAGATGTCAAATTAACTTTACTAATTGGAGCTTATGCACAGAAATATTATTTAGGAAAAAAAAGAAAAAAGAACTTGACTGAAACGGTCATGCATTTCGAAGAATACTTGCCTGAGTTTTTTCCAATTGTACATCCATCACCATTAAATTTTCGATGGTTAAGGAATAACCCTTGGTTTGAAAAAGATGTAATTAACGTGTTACAAAAAACTGTAAAAGAGATTTTAAAATAAACTTTCGAATGAAAAAAATACCAATTAAAGGACTCTCCGAAGCTGAATTATTCGCAGAAATGAACGCCTTAAGACAAGACGATTTAAACTGGCGAGATGGTCGAAACTTTGCCTACGTTTATTATCCAGGCGAAGAAATTTTAACCGTGGTAAAAAAAGCTTACCAATTATTTTTTTCAGAAAACGCACTCAATCCTTCCGCATTTCCTAGTTTAAGAAATATGGAAAATGATGTCGTTTCTATGTGTGCTCACCTTTTTGGAGGTAACGATGAAACAGTTGGAAGTCTGACCACAGGAGGAACAGAATCTATTTTGATGGCTGTAAAAACGGCGAGAGAATGGGGCAAAAAAAATAAAAAACTGACTGGCAATCCCGAAATGATTATACCAGCAACTGCACATCCAGCCTTCTTCAAAGCTGCTCATTATTTCAATGTAAATATATTGTTATGTCCCGTAGAGCAAGACTTTCGAGTAGATGCACAAAAAATGGAAAATTTAATTTCTGAAAATACAGTCTTACTTGTCGGCTCTGCGCCCTCTTACCCCCAAGGTGTAGTTGACCCAATCGAAGCTATCGGTCAAGTTGCCACAAAACACAATTTACTTTTCCATGTGGACGCTTGCATCGGAGGGTTTATGTTGCCATTTCTACAACAATTAGATTACAACATTCCAGTATTCGACTTCTCCGTAAAAGGGGTGACTTCGATCTCAGCTGACATTCATAAATATGGATATGCAGCCAAAGGAGCATCAGTAATTTTATATAAAAATTCGGAATTACGAAAGCATCAATTTTATACTTACACCGCTTGGACAGGTGGAATTTATGCCTCACCAACCATGACCGGAACTCGGCCTGGTGGATCAATTGCAGCAGCCTATGCTGCACTAAAATTTGTCGGAAGAGATGGTTATTTAAAACTGTCAAAATCCTGCATGGACACCACTCAAAAATTACAAAATGCTATTCGAGAAATTCCTGAATTAAATATTTTGACTACACCTG
>CAJQQY010000491.1 GCA_905480595.1 uncultured Saprospiraceae bacterium
GGCCAACAAGTTAGACAAGCTAATTTTTATCAAAACAAATTTAAATTTAACAAAGGTCAATTAAGTACAGGAGTTTATTTTTATAAAATTGAATTGGAAGATCATTCGATTTTAAGTGGCAAATTTTCGATTGAATAAAGATTTCAAAACTTAAAAAAACGGCGTTGATTCAATTAATTGAATCAACGCCGTTTTTTCATTCCAATTTTATAAAGTTTCAACTTAAGGTTTATCCTCCTTCGCCATCCGTTTTTTCACCTTTGCCAAATTATCCATATAAACCTGTAATTGAGGATCACCATTTTTCTTTCCTAGCTCAACAGCTTTTTGATAATTAGCAGCTGATTCTTTTAAGTCTCCTTTCATCGCCAAAGTTTCTGCATAACTATCAAAAACATTCGCCGACTCTGGGAACAAAACAGTATTAGTTTTAAAAATAGCTTCCGCAGTTTTAGGTTTGTTTTGTTCCATCAAATAATTATATCCCATGATATTGATTTCCCATTCTTCAATTACACCTCCTTCAACACATTTCTTAAAACTCTTTAGCATGACATCATCATCAGAATTGGAACCATATTCCTCAACTGTCTGATTCAAATCAGTCAACATCAATTTATACTTTTCGTTGTTTTTACTTCTGAATTCCGCTGCAGCAATTTTTGCCAATTCATACGCTTTTTCCAAAGTCTCTTCTGGTTTAGTTGGTACTTCTGGAATTACACCAACACCCTCCCAACTCATTTTGGTAATCGGATTGATCGCCATACCACTTGGAATAAAAACTGATAGCTCATCATTCAATGGAACAGTTCCTCCAGGGTTTGCTCCTCCTCCAGAAGTTTGTCCAACCAGAGTTGCTCTTTTTTGAGTTTGCATATTGTAAGAAAATTCTTCTGCACCAGAAAAAGTATAATCACTCGTTAAAACAAAAAGCGGAACGTCTGGCATTTTTTCTCCATTAACTTTATCAAGTGTCCAGAAGTCAATCGTTCGATTTCCTTCTCGAAAATAAAGACTATTCAAATGGACTTTTTTATTGAAAAAATAACTACAAAGGTATTGCACCATCTCAGGATCTCCTCCTCCATTTTTTCGTAAGTCAATAATTATAGCATCAGAAGTGGAAATTAACTTCATATAATTATCTGCTATCGGAGCCCCAGCTGCCTTATACTGAAAAGCTCTTAAATCTAGATAACCAACATTGCCTTCCATTTTTTTCACTTCATTAAATCCAGCAGTAAAACTTCGATCTTGATTAATTCGATAAATGCGATCTTCAACAATTGCTTCGGGGGTATTTGGTGCAGCTTTGCGAGGACGATTTTTTCGAATCCTCATGTGCTTATCCTTATTAATCGTTTGAACAGATTTTGTCAAGGCATCAGCAAATGGTTGGATAGATTGTATCTCTTTAAAATGTCCATCTTTCAATTGTTTTTTAAGATGAACTTCTGTCTTTTTTGCCACTTTTGGATGGACATAATAATCGTTCATCAGTTTACACAAATTTTCAATGGTCTCTTTTTTATAGTCATCAGAGAGTGGTTCTTTTTGAGCATTCGTGATTACTGAAAAGCAGAATAAACAAAAAGTAAAAATGGAAAGACGAAGGATTTTTTTCATTATTTTGTTTTGAAGGTTTATTAAAACATTGATTGTGAAGTTAAAGACAAAGAGAAAAACTATAAGTTGCCATTTTCTTAAACAAAAAATACACTTCATAATTTACTATTAGAATTTCTTTGTTTTGAAATACAAATACAAGAAAAATTTCTTGCAATCAAAAACTTAATATACTTTGAGGCATGAAGTATTTTAAACCTTTATTCCTATTTATTCTTGGATGGATATTTTTACTCATCACTTCTTCCTTTAATAATCTTCCATTGATAAATGGATTAGCACAACTTATTCTTTTCGGGTTAGTAGTTTGTTGGCCCATCTGGAAAACAGGGAGATTAAGTTATGTAGATATTGGTTGGCCGTGGGGACTCGTGGTGATTGGAATTCTTACTTTAATTTTTGGTGAAGGATATCATTGGAGAGTTTGGATAGTTTCTGGTGTATATATTTTTATAGGAATGCGAATGGGTTTGGGTGCATTAATGCTTTTAAAAAAAGGCTACATGCAAAAAGAATTTCCAAGATACCAATACCAACGTCGTAGATGGAATCGAGCAGGTAAAACCAATATAGCCTTAGCCATGCAAGTTGATGCCTTAGCTCAAGGATTAGCCAATGCATCTTTTTTAGCTTTTCCCGCATTTATAATTGCTTCGAATTCTGCAACTGAAATTTCCATTTTTGAAATTATTGGATTGACATTATGGGGCTTAGCATTTATCATGGAAGCAACGGCTGATGCACAAAAACTAAAATTTCTCCGCGGCATGTCAGCCCAAGGCAAAAAAAATAAAGTGTGCAATATTGGACTTTGGAAATATACTAGGCACCCAAATTATTTCGCAGAATGGATGGTTTGGAATGCTTTGGTAATTGCAGCGATTCCTTCTTGGTTAGTACTTCGTTCAACAGAACATATTTTGATTTGGATATTATTGGGAATAGGTTTGTTATTTGTTTCTAGGGTGATGTATTTGTCATTGGTATATCTGACCGGAGCAGTTCCTTCAGAATTCTACTCTTTGCAAAAAAGACCTGATTACAAGTCCTATCAAGAAAAAGTTAATATGTTTTTTCCCTGGTTTCCGAAGTGAAAATAAATTTAGTTTTAGGATTTAAAAATTATGCTACAACAAGTTAATGCCCCTTCTGCTTTTATCACTTCAGAATTGTCAACTTGAATAATTTTGTAACCTCTTTCTTTTAAAATTTTAGCTGTCATAGGATAGGCTTTTGGAAAAAGTAATGTATCATTTATGACCAAAGCATTTGCTGAATTCGGTTCATCTGGATGAGTTTCGATTATTTTAAATCCCTTAAAAATACTTGTATCAATCCAATTTGGATTTAGTAAAACTGAATTTTCACCAACTTGAGTTACTGCAGATTTCAGATGTAAACAGTCGGTCACTTTTACTCCCTTCACAGAATATCCAAATGGTGACGTAAATTTTTCTAATTGTTCCACGGCATTCGAATTACTTCTATTACTCAAACCTACCCATATATTTTTCCCAATTACCAATACATCTCCCCCATCTAAAATTCCAGGTGATTGGATATAAAATAATTTTCTATGAGTATCTAAAACTTCGGCTATTCCTGTTACTTCTTTGCGTCGACTTTCTGCTCCTGGATAGGTGATGATGGCGATTTTATCTAATACAATGGCACAATCCTCCACAAAAACACTATCAGGTAAATCTGGCGTAGCAGTAGCTTTTTGGATATTACATCCTAGGCTCTCTAAAGTTTTTACATATTTGCTATGTTGTTGTTCAGCTTTTGGAATATCAATAGATTCTCGTTCCAAATGTGTCAATTCACAGTCTCCCATCTTTGGACTAATCGATCGAATAATGGCATTTAGCATTTTATATATTTTAAAAAATTAACAACCCTGATTTTAAAATTAAAGTTATAGTTTTGTTTGATAAATTTATCTCTTTTTAAATGTCAATTATGAATCAACATAACTTTGTTCCAGTAAATATTTCATTTAAAACTGTTTCTGGTTTTTTACTTTTTTTTGTGATCTTTCAACTAGGTTGTAAACAAGAACCCTCTTCTTTCAAAATTGAAAAAAAAGATGGAATGGTTTTTATCCCTAGCGGGACATTAAATATGGGAGGAGATAATGATCAAGCCGACCCTAATGAATTTCCAAAACATAAAGTTGACATTAATTCTTTTTGGATGGACGAACATGAAGTGACTAATACTCAATTCAAAAAGTTCATTGATGCCACAAATTATATAACCGTAGCTGAACGATCTGTAATTTGGGATGAAATTAAAACGACTCTTCCACCAGGCACTCCCAAGCCAGCAGATAGTTTGCTCCAACCAGGAGCTTTAGTTTTCCAAGAGTTAACAGAACAAGTTCCATTAAATGATCCTTCTCGCTGGTGGCGTTGGACTATTGGAGCCGATTGGAAACACCCAGAAGGTCCAAACAGCAACATAGAAAAAATTATGAATCATCCAGTTGTTCATATTTCTTGGGAGGATGCTATGAATTATGCAAAATGGGCAAACAAAAGATTGCCAACTGAGGCAGAATGGGAATGGGCCGCACGAGGTGGAAAAGAAAATATGATTTACTCTTGGGGAAATGAAGATGTCAATAAAGGAAAACCAAAAGCTAATTTTTGGCAAGGTGCATTCCCCTATAAAAATATTATGAGTGATGGCTTTTTATCAACTGCTCCAGTCAAATCATTTGAACCTAATGGCTATGGACTTTATGATATGTCTGGGAATGTTTGGGAATGGTGTTCGGATTGGTTGGATATGGAATTTTATAAAAAATCGAATGCAAGCAAGGATAATACAAAAGGGCCAAGCGTTAGTTTCAATCCCTACAATCCCTACCAACAAGAAAAGGTAATTCGAGGAGGTTCATTTCTTTGCAATGATGGATATTGCTCTGGTTATCGGAACGCTAGACGGATGGGATCTAGTCCTGATACAGGATTAAATCATACTGGATTTCGATGTGTGAAGGATGCAGATTAGGATGCTTCAAAAGCCTTGTATAAGTAAATCATTTCTAATGAGTTATGCATTTTAAATAAATAAAAAACACAAGGAACTTTCACGCCATGGTGGGGTATGCAAATAAGTTCTGCTCAATAAAAAAACAATAGAACTTGAAAAAAATGAATAAAGATAAGCTGATTAAAAAAGTCAACAAAGCATGGAGCTGGACGGGCGTTTCGGCAATAAAAATAGAAATGGTAAATGAATTTGGAAATATTATAATTCATTCCATGAAAGGTAAATATTTCAGAATTTGTCCAGAGGAATTAAGTTGTGAAAAGATAGCTGATTCAGAAAAAGAATATACCACCATAATAAATAGATTAGAATTTCAAGAAGATTGGAAAATGAACAACTTTGTAAAAGTTGCAAGAGAAAAATTAGGAGAGTTGCGAGAAGGAGAAAAATTTTGTCTAAAAGTACCTGCTGTTATTGGAGGAGAATATTCTAAACAGAATTTTGGTAAAATATCCTTTGAAGAATTAATCTTTTTTAGTGGAGATTTAGCTTCTCAAATTAAAAATTTAAAAGATGGGCAAAAGATAGAATTAAAAATAAAAAACTGAGCAGTTGAATATGAATTTTTAAAGAATTTAAATCAAAGTGCAAAACATACACGCGCTCTAAAAGTCGAACGTCGTTAATACGGAGCGTTACATCAAATTAAAAAAAATAGAAATGAAAAACAAAATTACAATTTTAATTTTTCTTCTTTTCTCATCTTACTTATATGGACAAAAGCCCAGAGCAAGAGATTTAGGAGTTCCATTTGTTGGTACAACAGGAAAGTACAATGCAATTACTGATGTTAAAGGAGTTGAGATAGGTTATAGCACTATCATTTCTGGAACAGGGGAAAATGTAATTGGAAAAGGACCTATCCGAACCGGAGTCACGGCAATATTTCCAAGAGGCAAAGCCAAAAAATTTAGTCCAGTTTATGCAAATTGGTATAGTCTAAATGGAAATGGAGAAATGACAGGAACAACTTGGGTAACAGAATCTGGATTTTTAGAAACGCCAATAATGATAACTAATACAAATAGTGTCGGGATTGTTAGAGATGCAGTTTTGAAATGGTATGTAGATACAGATTGGTACAATGGAGAAGATTGGTGGTATACGTATCCTGTAGTAGCTGAAACTTATGATGGCTTTCTTAATGATATATATGGTTTTCATGTCAAGGAAGAACATGTTTTAGAAGCGATAAAAAATTCATCAAGTGGAAAAATTGAAGAAGGAAATGTGGACGGAGGAACTGGCATGATGTGTTTGGGTTTTAAAGGTGGAACTGGAACTTCTTCAAGAGTAATTAAACTCAAGGATTCAACTTACACAATTGGTGCAATTGTTCAATCCAATTTTGGAGCTAAAAGAAACTTATCAATTTCAGGAGTTCCAGTTGGAATAGAATTAAATGATACATTAAATTATGTTTTCAATGCGCCGCCAAAATCCAGAAGACAAGAAGGAGATGGATCAATTATCGTTATTATAGCTACGGATGTACCACTTTTACCTCACCAATTAAAAAGAATTGCCCAAAGAATTCCTTTAGGAGTTGGAATAGTAGGAGGAAGAGGTAGTAATGGATCTGGAGATATCTTTTTAGCTTTTTCTACAGCAAATGAAAAAGCCTTTAACCGAGATAAGGTAACAACCGTAGAAACAATGTCGAATGATCAATTAATGCCAGTTTTTGAGGCGACTGTTCAGGCCGTTGAAGAAGCAATTATCAATGCAATGGTGGCTGCCGAAACTATGGAAGGAATTAACGGAAATAAAGCTTTTGCTTTACCCCATGATCTACTAATTGAAACGCTTAAAAAGTATAACCGGTTAAAAAAATAATGAGGTACAATTAAGTGCAAAAGCAGACTATTAGCTTCCTTAGTAGAATTCGGAATTTAATTCCCAAATTAAATATTATTACTTTTGAAACCTTATGAATGAATATTTTAGATCGATCATTCTGCAAAGAACTGGAGCTTCTTCTTTATTTGAAAAAGAGATGATCCAGGAATTGTGGAGTGGGTACGGGAAAATAATGCGAGTCGGATTGAAGAATGCTTCTCTTGAAAGTGTAGTAGTAAAACACGTTCAGATACCCGTATATAGTAATCATCCACGCGGATGGAATACCGATATTGGTCATCAACGAAAAGTTAAGTCATACAAAGTAGAAACTGCATGGTATGACACCTACAGCAAAAACTGCATTGCTCGTTTACCAGAATGTCTAGCCATAGAGATGCAAAATGATGAAGTGCTGATAGTACTGGAGGATTTGGATGAGGCAGGTTATCCCTTACGCAAGAGTTCTGTCACATGGGATGAAATAGATTCCTGTTTAGCATGGTTGGCACAGTTCCATGCAAGTTACTTGGGAAAAATTCCAAGTGGACTTTGGGAAGTTGGAACCTATTGGCATTTGAAAACCAGACCTCACGAATTAGCAGTATTAGACGATCAAAGATTAAAAGAGACTGCTCTTGTAATTGATCAAAAACTGAATACATGTGAGTACAAAACATTTGTTCACGGGGATGCTAAATTAGCAAACTTTTGCTTTGCTAAGGATGGACAAGTTGCAGGGGTAGATTTTCAATATGTAGGTGGCGGGTGTGGAATGAAAGATGTAGCGTATTTTATAGGAAGTTGTCTGAATGAAAGTGAGTGTGAACGTTTGGAGGATCAAATTCTGGATACCTATTTTGAGTATTTACAAGATGAATTGGAGGAAAGAAATGAAGCGTTAGAAAAAGAATGGCGGTCTCTATATCGAGTAGCTTGGGCGGACTTTCATCGCTTTCTAAAAGGGTGGAGTCCCGGTCATTGGAAGATTAATAGCTATAGTGAACGAGTAACAGCAGAAGTAATCAATAGTCTATAAAAATGGATTTATCTCACCTTAAAAATATAGCAATCAAGGCAGCCCTTTCCGCAGGAAAAGTCATTCAGCAGTATATGAATGAAGACGTTTCGGTGGAGAAAAAGAAGGGAGGCACAAGCTATGCTTCTCAAGTTGTAACCGCAGTAGATAGAGCATGTGAAACAGCGATTCTCTCTCATCTCCTTCCTACTTGTGACGAGTTTAGTTTAGCACTTTTATCGGAAGAGACTGAAGATGATGGTAGTCGATTCGAAGAAGATTTTTTTTGGTGTATAGACCCAATGGACGGAACACTTGCCTTTATCAATAAGCAGCCTGGTTTTTCTGTATCGATTGCTTTAATCGCAAAAGACGGAACCCCTTATATTGGAGTAGTCTTTGATCCCAGCACGAATACATTGTATCATGCTATCAAAGGAAAAGGGGCATTTAAAAATGGTACCCCTTGGGAAATCAAAAATATACAAGACCATCTAACTTATGTGACAGATCGTAAACTAAAAGATACACCACGTGTAGCTGAAATAAAAAGTTTGCTAAATGAAAATATAAAGAACCTGAATTTGAAAGGGGTAAAAGAAATTGCTGGAGCAGGTTCAGTATTGAATGGAATATTTGTACTGGAAAACGGTCCTGCACTCATGTTAAAATTTCCGAAAAAAGAAATCGGAGGAGGGAGTGTATGGGACTTTGCTGCTACTGCATGTATCTACCAGGAGTTGGGTTTGCCTGCCACGAATTTCGAAGGAGAAAGATTAGACTTGAACAAAAAGGATGGCACTTTTATGAATCAAGAAGGAGTCTTTTATGCTAATTTGATCGAAGTAAAAAAGCTGTAATTCAAAAGTAAAAAACAGTCCTCAATTCTATAATTATCTTTACCTATCTATAAAACCACACTATTGTTTTTTTAGCTGCTGACCATTTATGTTTACCATTATTTTACTAATTTTTTTTTGCAAACAAAAAAGCATAAAAGCCTTAAATAAGTCAGCGGTCAAAATAATATTTCCTTTTCTTTATGATAACCTCCCTTCTAATCTAACAATACATTTACATATTCAAAAAAACAAGAACTTAGCCTAGAGATATAAAACTTTTAGTGTATATTTCGAATAGTAAAATAATTGACAGAGCCTTTTTTCACAAACTGTTGTTGACAGCAGATAAAAAATTAAAAAAACAAAATGAAAAAACAAAACAAAATCAATCGTCGAAATTGGCTGCAACTTGGACTTGGAGCTACCATCGGAACAATTTCATTAAAATTATTTGGTTGTAATGATAGCCCACCGAAAAAAGATAAAATCGTTGAAGAATGTGTCCCAACTCAATATGATACCATGGGACCATTTCATCCCAATAAAGATCAAGCTGATAAGGATTTCGATTTAACCCGTTTTAATGGTTCAGCTGATACTCCAAAAGGAGAAATAATTTATGTTAGGGGAAAAGTTATTGATGATAACTGTCAACCAATACCAGGAGCTTTAGTTATGATTTGGCATGCTAACACTCATGGGAAATATACTCATGAATACGATACCAATAAAATCGAAGATGACCCAAATTTTCAAGGTTGGGGGCAAATGAAGACGAATAAAAAAGGAGAATATAGTTTTAAAACGATTAAGCCTGGGAAGTATATGTTTGATGCAGATAATGACGATTGGAGAGCACCACATATCCATTTCAAAGTTGCAAGGCGTGGCTATCATGAATTAATAACTCAACTGTATTTTGAAGAAGAAGTGAGTTTAAACAAAGATGATGTATTCGCTTCAAAACTAACAAAAATTGAAAAAGAACAAGTAATTAGAAAAAGTCAAAAAGGAGTTCAAGGAATTGAAGAAAAAGCAAGTTTGATAAATTTTGAAATAATTCTTAAAAAGGTAAGAAAAGAAGAAAAAGATAAACCGGAATTTGCTGACTATGTTGGAGATTATAAAATCAATTTTAAATCTACTCCGCTTGAAGAAGAGCTAATTGCTTTTTATGGAGGGAATAGAGAAAGTTTAAATATCACTATTACAAAAGAGAATGGAGTGTTAACAGCGGAAATGCCAATTCAACCTAAATGTGAAATATTTCCAAAGTCTAAAGACCGTTACGTTTACAGAGCTTTCGAAGCAGATATTGAATTCAAGCGAAATGAGGAGAATAATGTAATTGGATTGGTTTTTCATAGACACTATGATTTCCCTAAAATCATGGCTGAGAAAATTTAAGGATAAAATTAACTGCTGTTAACAAAATTCAAAACATCAAGATTAATAAATGAAAGACCAATAAATGAAATTACCAACTGTTCTAATTTTTGTAATCATTTTAATACAATTGTTGGGGTGCGATAAAACTAATTTATTAAAACCAGAAGAAGGGTTTCTCGAAGTGAATGGTGGTGAAACTTAGTACGAAGTATTTGGGTCTGGGAATAAAACTCCAATCATTGCTCTTCACCTTTTTAGGAGAATTAAATAAATAAAGATTCTCTCTCCTACTCTTTTTAGAATTTGGTGAAAAAAAAATTATAGCAAAGAAAATAAAGTCAATGAAAATGGATCTAAAAAATATACGAGAGGAAATTTATTTATTCATTTCCGAATTTGCAGATAAGAATGGATATGTAATTGAGAGAAAAGCAGATCAAGCAAATTGTAGGCTAACTAAAAACATCGAATCCCATAAAATAAATATCAATATGGGAATACATCATAATCAAAGACATCAAAGGTTAGAGTTTAATGGTTTTTCAACAGGCATAATTCAAAACAATTTTAGTCGTCTTATGAGAGAATTATCTATTAGAAAAACTGCAATACAAGAATTGATAATCAACAAACATCCATCACCAAATCCAAATTTAGAATTTGGACTTTGTACTGTTCAATCTTGGTTAGGTTTTGGAAAAAATGGAGAACCATTATTGTCTTTTGAGAATCGAAGAATAAGAATTACAAATCAAAATGAGATTAATTTGTTTACAGATTATCTAATAAAATATGAAGAACTTATTAATCGATGTGTAAAAGAAACCAGCATATTTTCAAATATTTATAAGAAGATTTCAATCCTTCCATTGGAAGAATTAGTAGACAAATTATATTCAGAATATTCATTTAGTCTTCCTAATGCTTTGATATTTTTAGTCGGATTTAAATCAGATAGAATTGATGAATACATTTCTTTCCTCAACGACAATAATAGACTTACAAATGAAACAAGAAGCTTTATTGAAATATTAAATAAAAATGAAACAATCGAGTATTTGCAAAACTATTTTAATGAAAATGAATGATGACTAAAACAGAAATATATCTCACTCGATTGCTAATACTTTTAGTGGAGTCCCTTGTAAAAATAAGTGCGAAAATTATTCTTAATTAAAATCTTTGGTATAAGGAAAAGAAGTTGAATTTTATGTCAAACCAAAAATCAGGAAAAAAATAATACAATGTTTGGAAACTCAGATAGAGATAAAAAGCTAAGAGAAATTGAAGATGAAATTCAATTGATGAAAGCAAATATTAAAATGAAGTTTCAGAAATTGGATTGGGCGAATAAATTAATCCAGATAAAAGAGGTAAAAGAAGAATTTGAATCATTAAAAAAAAGCTTGTCAAATAAAATAGAAACACTAGACAAAAAGATTCAAGAGTTAAGAAAATTAGAAGCTGGAGTTGAAAGCGATTTACCAGACATACCTTGGATAAAGGAAATAATTTTTAATCCCCAAAGCGAGAAGCTTCAATATTTACCCGTAAAGCAAAAGTTAAAAATCTGGGAAAATATTTTTAACAACATAGGCTTAGTAAGTGAATTTGATATCATAGAAAAATATCCATTCCATCTTGGAGAAGATTATTTTGACGAAATAGATATGGAGGCAATTGGAATGATTTATTCAGGGCAATTGGGAACAGGATATAATAGTGGGAAGCAATGTCAATTTGTTTTTAATTTTGGTGATTTTAAAATTTATTCTGATGACTATCAAAATGTCATCGAAAAATAATATCAATGGGAATTAATGAATTTACAATTCATGATTTCAAGAATGATTACGACTTGACTAATAAAGAACATACTATATCATTTGAAGCTGATGCGGAAGAATATACATTGAAAATAAATGGAGGAAAATACTTAGATGGAAGTTTAGTTACAAAAGTGATAAAAGAATTCATTGATGAATTAAACCCATTGAAATTTTATTTTTGGCTTCATTGTAACTTTGGCTCATACCTTTTATTTATCAATCATTTTCAAAAAACAGTTATTGAAAAAGTATTTCATTTAACAAAAGAACTAGAAGAAGTAAACCTAGATAACTGAGCAGATTAAAGCAACTATTATATATAGACATAATTTTCTGAAATAAAGGTTACCGAATCCTGATTGATAGACTCCTCTTCCAAAGGTAATATACTTAGCCACTTAGGATGAGCGGAAGGAAGAAGAATACTATTTGGATTTTCTTTAAAAGATAATTTAAATTGCCAAGGATACTGTTCCATTAAAGGAATTGGATGAGAAGAAATAAAACTATAGGCTAAATCTCCATTTGCAAGTTCATATTGTTCCTCTGATTTTAGAAATGTAATTATATTATTATTTATTAAAATAGAATTGATTTGCTCTGGTACCCATTCTTCATTTTGTTTATTTATTATGAGATACCTCCAATAAGCAGATCGGTTTTGGAACCAAATAGTATAGGTTGGAATATTGTTATTTGATTCAATTCGATTTAAATCAAACTTACATTCTAAAATTGCTGAGGGAGGTTTTTGGTAAAAATTATCAGATACAAAAAAGACATAAGTTATATTGTCATTTTCATCTATAAAATTGAAATGTAATTCGTATCTCCCCTCCACTTCATTAGTAAGGTCAATTGGATAACCATTTTGCGAAGGAGCCACAGGAAGTGGTAACTCCATTGCATTTCCATTAGGTAGATTAAGAGATATTGAAACTAAACTATTTAGACTTTCAAAAGATTCCAACATTAGTGGATAAATAAAACGACTAGGTTTTAAATTGACATGAGTTGAATTACCTGATTGTATTAAACCATTAACAGCTTGATCTGTACTATAAAAATATAATACACCCTGTAAAAAATCTAAATCAGTATAATTGTAAAAAAAAGAATCCGTAAAATATATAGGAATATAAAATGATGAAAATTCACCAGAAGTACTTGAATGAGTTTCTGAATTTATTTGTCTAAAAACTCGTGTCACATCTTTTGTTTGATTAAGTCGAATATTCAAAGATGACTCATTAAAGATAGGAGGCCCAATTTTTATCACACCTCCAGGACTATAGTTTATAAAATAATTGTGTTTAAAATTAAGTTCAAAAAGTTGTTCAAAAGTGTTTTGCATTCTATTTTACTTTAAAAAGTCTTAATTAAGATTTTGCCATCTCACAAATATATATTTTTTCCTAAAGTACTAATTTAAAAAATAAAACTAGAATGACAAAATTCATTTAGCTCCTTGCTATTTTATATAAAAGAGTAAAATTTAATTATTTCACCCAATCCCCAATGGGCTAAATAACAACCAAAGCATAAACACTAATACAATTAATACAATTGTAAGTCTTACATCTGTCGTAATTTTAAACCCACCTGCACCGCTTCGTTTTTGAAAAGTAACCAATTCCAATAATGCTTCTGGTTGTGGTGTTCCCAACTTACTGACTATCATTAAAACAGCTGAACAGAAAAGGAATAAAAACAATGCAAAATGTAGAAAGTTGATTCCTAAGAAATATTCTAATGAACCACCTTCCGCAACAACCAAACTTCCTTCCTTACTCATAAATTCAGCAACCAACCTAAATACCCCAATAGCGAAACCTGTCCAAAGGGTGATAATCGCTGCACGAGCATTGATCCATTTAAAGAAAAGCCCTAATAAAAAAACTGCTGCAATTGGAGGTGAAATATAAGCTTGTACACTTTGCAAATAATGAAAAATTCCTCCTACCATTAATGCATCCATAAATGGAATCCAGCCCAAACTTAAGATTACTAAAATAACCGTTGCGATTCTTCCAAAACGAACCAAATCTTTTTCAGAAGCGTTGGGTCTAAATTTTTGATAAAAATCAATTGTCAATAAAGTAGAACTCGAATTAAAGGCAGAAGATAATGAACTCATCAAAGCAGCTAGCAATCCAGCTATTGCTAACCCTTTTAATCCCGCAGGTAAAAATTCTGTAATCAGAGTTGGCAAGGCCTGATCCGCATCATCCATTGAAAAACTAATCATTCCTTTTTGCATTAAAGCATAAGCTATAACCCCTGGAATAAAAAATATAAAAACTGGTAATAATTTTAAATATCCTGCAAACAATGCTCCCTTCCGTGCATTACTCACATCCTTTGCTGACAATGCTCGCTGGACTATATACTGATCTGTACACCAATACCAAACTCCTAAAATAGGAGCACCAAACAACATCCCAGTCCAAGGATAATCGGTATCTTCCATTGGTCGCCATAAATTAAAAAATTGATTGACTGGTGGGTTACCTTCTGTTTGTGAAGCAAGAGTTATGGTATTGATCATTTCACCCCAACCTCCAAGTTGGTATAATCCAAAACCCGTAACAGCCGCGGTTCCTAAAAGTAAAATAAATGCTTGAACCATGTCAGTATAAATTACAGCTCTTAGTCCACCAAGCACAGTATAGAATCCTGTTGCCACAACTGTAATAATTGCTCCTGTCCAAAATGGAATACCCAAAACTTCAAAAACTAAAGCACCTGCAAAAATGATCAGCGAAATTTTTGTAATGATGTATGCTAAAATGGAAACGACAGAAAGGTAATCTCGGCAAGCTCGTGAATATCTTTTTTCTAAAAATTCAGGCATCGTATAAACTCCCGATCTCAGATAAAAGGGAACGAAAACCCAACCAAATAAAATTAAAACTAATGAAGCTAATATTTCAAAATTGGCTGTTGGCATATCTGCTCTTGCTCCAGCACCTGAAACTCCAAGTATAATT
The DNA here is from genome assembly GCA_905480595.1 of uncultured Saprospiraceae bacterium. Taxonomy (GTDB): domain Bacteria; phylum Bacteroidota; class Bacteroidia; order Chitinophagales; family Saprospiraceae; genus CAJQQY01. Next base: position 14,597 of record CAJQQY010000491.1, read on the forward strand.
TCAGAACCAATATTAGAGGCAAATAAAGATGCTCCAATTACGAGCCATCCTTGATTTTTTCCTGCTAAAAAATAATCAACTGAAGAAAACTCTGCATCCGTTTTTGTCATTGATGCCCATCTAGCAATCCAAAGAATTATGGCGAAATAAATCGCAACAACTGAAAAGTCAAGAAAGCTCATATTTTGTTTTTTATATAGTTAATTCAAAGTAGCAACAACATAAAGAGAGAGCAATATTAACTATAGTTAATATTGCTCTCTTACTTTTTTTAGTTATGGATTAGTCCAATAGTCTACGACAAATACTTTTTCTATATGCAGCCCCAAACTTGCTACAAACGCTTGGTGTTGTGGATGAGGTGTATAGATTGAATCCCTATCTTCCTCAGAATTAAACGTTATTAAATAACAATGCGTAAAATCTTGATGAAAGTCTTCGGGACTATCATTTATACCCCATTCAAAATCCTTGATAACAGGAATCGCATCTGGCAATGCATTAAAAGATTCATTTAATTTATTGACATCTTCTTCGCTGGCTCCATCTTTAAATTTAAAAAGTACTACATGCCGAAGTACCTTTTCTTTTTTTTCTGGTTTTTCCATTTTCGTTTTGTTTTTTTCCATTCCTTCTTGAGCCATTGCTTTTTTTTCTTGACAAGAAAACAAAACAGTACTTACCAAGAAAAGAGTACACATGAGTTTTAAAAATTGATTCGTCATTTTTTTGTATAAAAATTAATCGTAATAAAGTGAGAAGATTTAAAATAAAATTTGTGCTCTACTTAAGTTGTAATTGCCTTGTTAAATAATTCCTCCCATACTACCTCCATCCAATTTGATAGCGGCTCCATTCGTTGCAGCAGAAAGAGGACTTGCGTAATAAGTAATCGTGTTAGCAATTTCCTCAACGGATGCAAATCGTTCCAGCAAGGAAGATGTACGTACCTTACTAAAAAATTCATGCTCCACTTCTCCCCTAGTTTTATTTTCTTTTGCAGCAACTCCGTCAAGAAAACGTTTAGCACCTTCTGTAAGTGTTGACCCTGGAATTATTGTATTGACCGTCACGCCAGTTCCAGAAGTCATATGGGATAATCCTCTAGAGATGGCTAATAGCGCAGCCTTAGTCGTACTGTAAGCAATTAAATCTGTTGGAACTAAAGTAGCACATTCACTTGAGATAAAAAGAATCCTTCCCCAATTTGCCTCTAACATTTTTGGTAAAAAATGTCTGGACAAACGAACACCACTCATTACATTAACTTCTATTTGTTGATGCCAATCTTCATCGGTCGTTTCAAAAAATGACTGAGAAGAAAAGATACCTACATTGTTAATTAAAATATCAACGAGAGGTAATTGTTCAAGTAAAAATTCAACTTCAGTCTGCTTAGAAAAATCAGTAGCAATACCTTTTACCATTGAGCCAGGTACTGAAGCTTTTAGTTTATCGACTGCTTCTGAAACTCCTTTTTCATTTCTGCCATTTAAAATTACGTTAGCTCCTTCTTGCAATAATAATTTTGCAGAAGCAAAACCAATTCCTGAAGTTGATCCTGTAATGAAGGCCGTTTTTCCTTTTAGTTTTAAATCCATTTAAAATTTACCATTTTTTCAAACCTAATAATTTTTCTCCAAGTTCTGAAAGTTCTGCTGTTCCATATTTGGTTTGTTCCCAATTTCTAGGGTCCCCAGGAAAAGCATATCCTTCAGGTGCAACTCTATTTTTCCATGAGTTAACTCGCCACTCTTTAAGTGATTCATTCTCTTCTTGCGCAGGCATCATAGAAATATATTGTGCAATTCTAACTTTATCATCAGACCGATTTGGACGTATGCCATGAGGTTCTGAACTATTAAAAATTAAAAGATCCCCAGCCTCCAATGGCACCTTTACCAACTTATCTTGGAAATTAGAAACGTCTGGTTTGAAGTGATCTCGATCTTCTGGTTGAGTCAATTTCCAAGTATCATAATTTCTAAATAACCATGGAATACATTGGAAGCCTCCCATATTTTTATCAGTCTGATCGGCAAGTGCTAAGACACCTTGAACATTTTGAGGTTTTGTTTCCGGATCGTAATCCCAATGAATAAATCCCTTATATTCATGACCAGGTTTCATCGGGAAATTTAAATTAGCTCTGTCAATAGTCACCCATAATTTTTCAGTTCCCCAAATATCAACAAAGGAATCATAGACTTTTTGCATTTGTCGATTATTCCAAAGATGTTGATTATTATAAACTTCTACCATTCCAGTTCCAGCTAATTCTTTCATTTCCATTTCTGCTCTCGGAGCGGTGTACCAAGTAGATTTATCATTGCTATCCTTCCCTTCAAATTCCCAAAGAAAATCTGCAGTCTGTTGTGCTTGCTCTCTAGGAACTGCATTTTTAATTACAACATAACCATTGTGTTTCCAAAATTCCCATTGCTCCATCGTCAAAACTTTTAAGGAATCAGCAGTCGCTTCTTTTCTTAATTTTACATTACTACTCTTTGCAGTAGAGGGATTTCCAGGGATATCTTTATGTTGATTATCGGGCACCATTGACGTGACCATCGTTTTATTCGAATTTTTCATAAAGCAAATTTTTAAATTAACAATAGTACAAAGTTGGGCATTCTAAAAAAATAAAATTTTAAGTCACTTAGCTAAAAGTTGTACAATATTGATATATTTGAATTAAATCATCCCTTTTCAATAAAAAAATGTGAAATAATAGAAATGAAAATTCAACTTGAAACTTTTACTGGGCGAACCAAGAGGTCATTTAACATGATGTATAATCCAAGGATGAGTGATTTATTCTTTTGGCATTTTCATCCTGAATATGAACTAGTTTATATTGAAGGAACATCTGGGACTAGGCATGTCGGTGAACATATTTCAACCTACAAAGGAAGTGATCTGGTTTTAATCGGATCAAATATTCCACATCTTAATTTTGATTATGGAGTAAAAACTGCTTATCAAAAAGTAGTTGCTCATATCAATCCAGAATTTGTCCATCAACACATTCAAGGAATTTCAGAACTAAACTCTCTTTTAAATTTATTTAAAAAATCAAAACATGGCGTTGCTTTTAATGGCGCAATAAAAGATGAAGTAGGACAAAAAATGTTTCAATTTGAAAAATTAAATCCATTTGAGCAATACCTCAAATTAATTGAAATTCTTCAAATACTAGCAGAAGCTAAAGACTTTGAATTACTGCATGAAACACCTTTTACTAAAAAACAAAGCGAAAGAGAACAAGGAAGAATTAGAAAGATCTATGCTTTCGTGGATAAAAATTATTCTCGTAAAATTGAACTAAATGAAATTGCGGTATTGAGCAATATGACTAAGGAGGCTTTTTGTAGATATTTTAAAAAAGCAACTAACTATACTTTTATAGAATTTTTAAATCGGTATCGCGTCAGTCATTCAAAAAGATATTTGATGTCAGGAAAAAGTGTTAGTGAGGCATGCTATTGTTCTGGCTTTGAAAGTCTGTCTTACTTCAATCGTATTTTTAAAAAAATTACAAACGAAAATCCAAGCGAATTTCGAAAGAAGTATTTGTAAAAAAATTACTTCATAATAATCGGACTTCTCTCAAAAACTACATCAGGGTCAAATAGCTTTCTATACGTTGCCATTTTTGAAACTACTCCAAAACCAATGTCTTCAAATATATATTGCATCTTCGGATTAAAATCTCCAACCCAAGTCACTACAATATCTTTATAAACATCATTATTGTTTTGTAATCTAGTGGCGAGGTCTAAAAAAATAGCAGCCTCAATTCCTTTCTTTTGAAACTCGGGAGTTACACCTATCGCCACCCCATTTATTCGAGTTAGTTTTAGAAATTTTTTATACCAAAGAAATTGAAGTTTCCCAAATAGATTAAGGTTCCCATTTAGACGTTTAAAAATCGGATTCAAATCTGGTATTAAAATACAAAATGCAACAGGCTTCGTTTTATGGTAAGCAAAGCAGATTAATGGTTCATCAATTACTCTTTTCATTTTATTAAAAAGTGAAAAAGCTAAATCGGATGACATGGATTTAAAATTATCATGAGTAACCCAGGCGGAATTGTAAATAGTTCTAAAATCTTCTGCGTATTTTTTTAACTGAACAACCTTTATAGTTTCAATATGAAATTGGGGATCATTTAAAATTGTCTCTGCTTTCAAGCGATACTTTTCAGGAAATGGATCTTTAATTTTTCTATAATTGATCAGTTGATAGTAGTAAACTTGAAAGCCATAATTTTCAAATAAAGATAAATAGTATGATGGATTATAATTCTGTCCATAGTAAGTTGGGAATTCAAAATTTTCCAAAAGCAATCCCCAATATTTGTTATTTTCCCCAAAGTTGACCGGACCATCCATTGCCTCCATTCCTTCTTTTTCCAACCATTTTTTTCCCGTATCAAAAAGCAGATTAGCAGCTGCTTGATTATTAATGCATTCAAAAAAACCAATTCCTCCTGTTGACTGATTAAAAGTATATGCTTTTTTTTCATTAATGAATGCAGCAATTCTTCCTATGATTTTATTTTCTTCATTCATCAAAATCCACCGCTCACATTTTCCATGTTTGAAATATTTATTTTTTTTCATGTCGAAAACTGATTCGACATCCTGTTTTGGATGAGGCACCCAGTTCTCATCATTTTTATAAATTTCAAAAGGCAATTGGTGGAATGCCTTTATAGAAACAGAATTGTTAACTTTTTTTATTTTGAAAGTATTCATTGGTATACCATTTTATCGTTTCATTAATAGTTTCCTCCAATGGACGAGGGTTAAATCCTAAAACTTGCTTTGCTTTTATTGAATTGTAATAATGATTTTCATATGCCAGTCGCATAATTTTATGATTAATAGAGAAAGTTTTATTGGTGAGTAATTCGAATAAAGAACCTAGATAACCTATCCCTTTTCCTATTGGCTGGGGTAATTTATTTTTTGTAAAACTATTGTTATAATTTCTGTGGATTTTCTCGAACATTTCTCTATAAGACATAAATGAATTACTTAATAAATAACGTTCACCGCATTTTCCATTTGATATTGCGTTATAAACCACATCAGAAACATCCCTGATATCCACAACATTTTTACCACCTCCGGGTAGTAGAAAATTCTTATTTTTCATCATCGTTAAAATTAACTTGCCTGAACTCAGACTATAATCATCCGGTCCTAACATAAAAGTTGGATTAAAAATGATACTCGGAAAATTTTCATTTTCATACTCTTGAATCAATAAATTTTCTGCTTTAATCTTGGTATTGATATAAGGTAAATTGTTGCTATTTTTTTTATTCCTATTTATCTCAATACTTGGGTTATTTTCAGTTCCTGGAATAATAGTATTTGCACTACTGATAAAAATGAATCGTTGGAGATTAGTGTTTTTAGCAACGTCTATCATGTCCTTAACTGATTGTACATTGATAGCTTCTTGCTGTTTATTTTTAAAAGCAAACATCCTAGTATCTGCTGCACAATGGATAATTACTTCTGCTTGTTCTAATTCTTTTTTGTAAGAACCAACCTCAGTTAAATCTCCATGACATATTCCAACATTAAAATCAAAATTTGAAATTGTAATTTTTTTATTCCGTACCAATGCAATTACTTGATGTCCTTCCATGGCACATTTACGAGCAACATGACGACCTAAAAACCCAGTAATTCCAGTAATGAAAATTTTAGACATAATTATTCAAATCAACAAGTTCAAGATTTATCCCATTCAATGAGATTGGTAAATAAATTAAAACTTGAATTACTAAAAGAATACACTAATCTAAAAGAGAAGAAGAGAAATAAAAATGATAAATGTCAATGTTGGATTTGACAAAAATCAAGATTTGATGCAGAAATAAATCCATATCTGAATTATTGAGAATATAAAACAAATTCAAAATGAAAAATTTACATTTATTTTTGCTTTTGGTTATTGTTTAATTTTTGTCACATGTATTGGATCTTGGGTAAGATTTTTTTATGTAGGATTAGGTGTGCAGGAAGGAGAAAATTATTTTTTTTTTAAATAGAACTAGCTCCCAAATAGACTAAATGCTCAGGATACCAAACATCAGTATTAAAAACAGAAATAATTTATAAATTCTATTTTTTAATATCTTGTTAGAGGGGATAATTTAGGCATATTAAAAATCTCATTTTTCACAAGAAACCATAGTGTTGTATGTACACTAAATATAAATAATAGTGTATTTTTGTATTTGAACTTTAATAAAATTTCAGCCAAAATCAGATAAAATAAAATCTATCATGGATTCCAAAAAAATAAAAATTGGTCAAACAACTCTCCAAAGTTCAGCTAAAAAAATCATTGGAGAATTTATAAAGATTAATGATGTTGAATTTTACAAAATTAGTCATTATGACCAAATGCGACCTTTCTTCATGAGCTTAGTCAGTCATTCGGATCAATGGCTTTTTATTTCTAGCCTAGGAGGACTTACAGCAGGTAGAAAAAATCCTGACAATGCTCTTTTCCCTTACACAACTGATGACAAAATTCATGACAGCCAAGAGCAAACTGGGAGTAAAACAATTCTGCTTGTAACAAAAGAAAATGAAACTTATTTATGGGAACCTTTTTCCCAACGCTACGAAGGGATATATAAAATAGAGCGGAATCTATATAAAACAACTTATGGTAATCAACTTTTCTTTGAAGAAATCAATCATGATTTAGGACTCTCCTTTTCTTATGGTTGGTCATTTAGTCAAGAGTATGGAATCGTAAAAAAATCATCTTTAAAAAATCTCAGAGATGATAATATTCAAGTTAGAATTGTTGACGGAATCCAAAATGTTTTGCCATACGGAGTTAATCCGATGATGCAAAATGAAAGAAGTACCTTGTTAGATGCTTACAAAAAAAATGAACTTCTCGAAGCGTCAAATTTAGGATTATTTCTATTGAGTTCAGTTCCAGTTGATAAAGCAGAACCGAGTGAAGCGCTAAAAGCAACCACGATTTGGCAAACTGGAATTAAAGCAGATAATCATCTTCTCTCTGCATTACAATTAGATAATTTTAGAAAAGGAGAAACGCTAAAAACTGAAAAAGACATCCGTGCCGAGAGAGGAGCCTATTTTATTGAAAGTAATATTTCACTTGAAAAAGATGGTAAAGAATCTTGGCTTTTTGTTGCAGAAATTAATCAAGGTCCAGCTAGTGTTGTGGCATTGGATAATTGGATACAAGAAGGAGAAGCGCTGCAAATGACCATTCAAAAAGATATCGAATTAGGAACAGAAGAATTAATCAAAATTGTTGGTGCCTCTGACGGTATTCAATTGAGTTCAGATAAAATATTGAACACTCGCCATTTTGCAAATGTGTTGTTTAATGTCATGAGGGGTGGAATTTTTGATGATCATTATTATGCGCCAAAAAATGACTTATTGAAATTCATGGCGCAAGCCAATCCTGAAGTAGCCAAACAACATGAAGCATTTTTTAAAGCATTACCTGAATCGATAAATTATTTAGATTTAAAACGTTCAGCTGAAAACGAAAATGATCCAAATCTTCATCGGCTTTGTTTGGAATATCTTCCTTTAACTTTTAGTCGGAGGCATGGAGATCCTAGTCGTCCATGGAACCGTTTTTCCATAGAACTTTTGGATGAGTTAGGGAAAAAGAAATTTTACTACCAAGGTAATTGGAGAGATATTTTTCAAAACTGGGAAGCACTTGCGCTCTCCTACCCTCACTATCTCGAAAGTATGATTGCAAAGTTTGTCAATGCATCTACGGTAGATGGTTACAACCCATATCGTATTACTCGTGACGGAATTGATTGGGAATTAATTGATGAAGATGACCCTTGGTCATATATTGGATATTGGGGAGATCATCAGATTATATATTTGCTCAAGTTGATGGAATTATCACAAGCACATCAACCGAGTGAATTATCTAAAATGCTTTTGCAAAAAAATTATGTCTATGCAAATGTTCCATACCGAATCAAAGACTATAAAGCAATCTTAGATAATCCTCAAGACACAATATTATTCCATAATGAGACGCAAGAGCAAGTTGAAAAATTAATCCCATTCAAAGGTGCTGATGCCAAATTATTGCAAGATGAAAGTGGGATTGTTTATGTCAATCTGAGTGAAAAATTATTAGTGACTCTACTGGCTAAATTATCAAATTACATTCCCGAAGGTGGTATCTGGTTGAACACTCAAAGACCTGAATGGAATGACGCAAATAACGCATTAGTTGGAAGTGGAGTTTCTATGGTTACGCTTTTTTATATTCATCGATTTGTTTCATTTTCTCAAAATTTATTTTCAAATCTTGAATCAAATTCAATTGAAATTTCAGAAGAAGTTGCTGAGTTATTAGAAGCTATAGCTCAAACATTTTCTAACTATCAGCAAAATCTTCAAGTACCTCGAACTAATCTAGTCCGAAGAAAAATCATGGACGAACTTGGCGAAGCTGGAAGCAATTATAGAGAAAAAGTTTACAGAGGTTTTTCTAAAAAGCAATCACAGGTTTCATTAGAAAACTTGGATAATTTCTTTTCCGATGTTTTAGTATGTACTGAGCATACCATGGCTGCAAATAAGAGAGAAGATAAATTATTCCATTCATATAACTTGATGCGTATAGAAAAAGATGGTGGCGTTTCGATAAGATATCTCTACGAAATGTTAGAAGGACAAGTAGCTGTTTTGAGTACTGATTATTTAAATTCAATCGAGACTATCGAATTACTGAAAGCACTTCGTGAAAGCAGTCTGTATCGTACTGATCAACACAGTTACATTCTTTACCCTGATAGACAATTAGCGCGGTTTGAAGAAAAAAATAGGATCCCTGAATCTGCGTTTTTAAAGTCTGAATTATTGCAAAAAATGGTTCAAGAAAATGACCATCGAATTGTAGTTCAAGATGTAAATAGCAACTATCATTTTAATGGAAATTTTCATAACGAAGGAGATGTTTTAAAGGCTTTGAAAAAGATACAGGATACAGAATATGTTGGTTTAGCTGAAAAAGAAACAGAGACTATTCTAAATATTTTTGAAGAAGTTTTTGACCACCAATCTTTCACAGGTCGATCAGGAACTTTTTACGGATATGAAGGCCTCGGAAGTATTTATTGGCATATGGTTTCTAAATTGATTTTGGCTGTTGAAGAAAAATGCCAATCAGCGATTAATCAAAAAACA
>CAJQQY010000492.1 GCA_905480595.1 uncultured Saprospiraceae bacterium
TGGTTGACCATTCTTTACAGCACTTCCACTCCAAGTACCGATGAATTTGGTCTGTGCGGAAAGTGTGCCAGAAAGTAGTAAAGCCAAACTGAGGAATAAGAATTTTTTCATTGTATGTTTTCATTATTAAGGTGAATAAAATAATTTTCTTTTCGATGCAAATTACTACAATAAGTAATTTGAAGGTTCACCCATATAGGTGATTTTTGGGAGACTACTCGCTTTCTCTGATACTTCATATTAAAGTGGAACCTTCTAATTTCTCCGTTTTGTTTTAAAAAATATTTTAATAAAAATCAGTAGCTGTTGGAGTGGTAATTAATGCGAAGATGCAGAGTTATTTAAATAGTTTGAAAAATAAAATACTATTTGATTAACTTGTTTGTTGATAAGTAAATTTTTGATTTTTAAAAACCAGATTAATATGAAAAACAATTTAAAAACCAATTCAGGCTGGATCGTTGCAACATTCTCCTTATTAACACTATTTTTAATGAGTGTGACCTATCCTTCTGGAATGAATTCAAATGATGCTACTAATCAAGAAATCACCTCGGAGAATGTTTCAAGTGATCCATTCATTGGTGAAGTGATTATGTTTGCAGGTAATTTTGCTCCAAGAGGTTGGGCATTCTGTGATGGACAATTACTTGCCATCAATACGAATCAAGCTCTTTTTTCAATTCTTGGAACGACTTACGGAGGAGATGGAAGAACTACATTTGGACTTCCTGATTTAAGAGGAAGAGTTCCTCTTCATGAAGGGAGTGGACCTGGATTATCATCCTACAGATTGGGACAAAAAGGTGGAACTGAAAGTGTTTCTTTAAACATTGTGCCAACTCAAAAAGGAAAAAATAAGAATGCTGCAAATGGTGCGACGCAACCGTCTAATATGCAACCTTATACTACTGTAAACTTTATTATAGCCCTTCAAGGAACGTTTCCTTCTAGAAGTTAATGATTGAAATAAGCTGTAAACCTAAAGCAGTTTTATGAATAAAAAGAAAGCCAACTTCTCACGAAGTTGGCTTTTTGGTTTTTAGGAGAGTCCTTGTTCAATTAAGATTTGGTAAAAATTTCCTTTAATTGATCGACCACTTTTGATCCACCAGAAACGGTAATCTCACCAATTTTCTCTGCAATTTTTTCCACGTATTCCATCTCTTTTAATTTGAACAACATCTCGTTGCTCTCCATTAATTTTGCAGTATTCAAAAGACTTCGAGTTGAAGCAGTTTCTTCACGTCGAGTGATGATATTTGCATGTGCTCTTTTTTCAGCTATCAGAACTTGGTTCATGATAGTTTTAATTTCTCCAGGCAAAATAATATCACGAATTCCACAAGTAACAATTTCAGCACCCAAGGAATCTACTTTTTCTGCAACTGCTTCCATGATAAATGGACGGACACTTTCTTTGCGAGCCAACAACTCATCCAATGTCAATGTTCCAACATATTCTCGAATCGCCAATTGCATAATTAAGTAAAGTTGTTTTGCAAAATCTTTAGTTTCTAACAATGCTTTTACAATGTCAACTACTTTGTGTTGTACGAAAAAATTGATGCGTAATGCAGCTTTGTCTTTAGTCAAAATTTCTTGACCAGAGATTTCCATTTGTTGAGTTCTAGTATCCATTTTTAAAGCGACAATTGCGTTTTGGTTTTTCCACGAATAGTAAATCCCTGGTTCCAACTGCTCCACAAATTTGCCATCGACAAATCGTAAACCTTTCTCATATGATTCCACCGTGTGCGCTCGAATGTATGGCAAAACTTCTGGACGCAACAGAATTTTACGATCAATATCTTCAGGAATTTCAAATGAATCCAAATTGAAAATTCGACTTTGGTATCTCACAATTGATTTCCAAAAAGCATGACGACCAGTTTTTAAAACCTTTACGAAAATACCATCTTCATAAAGAAATGCGATTTCATTATCCTTTATTTCTACGATTTCAAGAAGTTCAGCTAAGTATTTATTTTGAAATAAAATACTTAAATCAACTGGCGGAATAAATGGTTGAGTCATATCAAACACAGTAACATTTTCACCAAACCACAACCAATGTGAACCTTCTGTTAGAACTTTAACAAAGTTTCCCTCTTTGAAAACTAAACCAATTTTGTAAGGATAAATTCGTACTCTTCTCATTTCTATAGCTTTGATTAATTAATAAATTTTGTTATTATATTTTTTGTAATTATGTTGTTATTTTTTTTTGAAAAAGAATCGTAAAAGTAGTCCCATCGAATTTTTACGGAAACTATGTTGAGATAAAAAAATCAAAAAATGGGTTTTAATCCTCGCACTTTTTTATCAAAAATGGTTGTCGAATTAAAATGCACTTTTTATTTTTCTATCGGTATCCCATTTTTTCAGGTAAAACTTTGAATGCAATTTGATTCATTCGAAAATGAAAATATTTACTAGTTCTACTTTTACAAAACTTTGGTCGTCAACGATTTTTTTTAGAGAAGAATCGTTGGAAACTTCTGGGAATTGATTTAAAGTCAATTCTGGTACTCTAACCAAGCTGAGTTACTCAAGCAACCTTGAGATAGGAATCGAACCTATGGCATCCAGATTATTGGTGATAATGCAAATTTAATCGATCAGCATATTAGACTTTAAAAAAGCTAACACTATGGAGCTATTCAGAAACTCTCATCAGGTACTTTTTAAATTCACAACATCTTCTTCCGTGCCGAAGCACAATTTCTTTAGGTGTTTCGTTTAGACTGATTCTATAATTCATTTTTATAGAAAATAATTCCATCGAGTTGAATATTTTCAGAAATAATTTTCCAAGTTAATAAATATTGAAATTAAATAAGATAAAATAATATGTGTTTTAAGATAAGATCACTTCCATTTTAGTTCATTTTCTAATTACTTTTAATCGGTCATGGTTGATCTATGAAATGATATTGGATCAATATCTTTTACTCACAATTAAATATCACATTATGAAGTATTTATCAATTGTTCTTTTCGCCCTGTTTTTTTCTAATATAGGATTTAGTCAAGGAGAGGAAGAGTCAAATAAAAATGCCATTTATGGTTCAATTGGGCTAGTTTTTATTAGTGGTAATTATGAAAGGATGATTAACGAATCTGAAACTAAATTTTTTAAATCTACATGGGCAAAACTTTCCTTTGGGAAATGGGCTGGTTGGGGAAATGGCGGATATTTTTATGAAGGGGGTTTAACTGCATTAACTGGGGCAAGAGAGCATCATATGGAATTCCATGGTGGTATTACATCAATATTTGATGAAGAAAGATATGATATTGGGGTAAGTAACTCCAAACATTTTTCAGAACCTAAACCATCTAAATCCGAATATCGAAAACTTCACCCTTCTGGCGCAATTGGATATCGATTTCAAAAAGCAAACGGAAATTTTATATTTCGAACTGGAGTTGGATATCCCGAAGTATTTTATATTAGTCTTGGTTTTAGTTTTTGACCTAAGCCCTTTGGCTCAAATACCATTTAGGTGAAAAAAGGAATAACCAATTTCTAATTGATATCTCAAATAAACTCAATTGAAAATTTAGCATCAGGAATTCCTTGTTCCATATTTATTTTTCAAATGCTTTAATCTTGAATTTCCTTTAAAAAACAAAATGCTAATTTTTTTAAAGCTTTTTGTCTCTTTACATCTACATTAAATTTAATCATTCTGTTGGCTCCATTATCTTTGATGTAGATTGATTTAATAGAGTTGGAAACTAACCAAACTAGATCCTCATGATCCATTTCAAACCATTGCTCATTTATGGCTTTATTGGTAGGATTAGAAAGTGACTGAGATAAACAAAATGTAAATTGAATTCTTGACCTATCTGTTGTCATTAATATTAATTCATCTCGTTTTTTAAGCTCTACACCATTTTCAGAAGTAAGAAAAGCAAGAATGTTCCCGTCCTGAGTAGCAAATCTGATGGAGTAACTATAATCGCCTCGACGAACTAGTGTTAAACGATCTGATCGGATGGAAGTTTTTGATTTAGTAATAATACTATTACAATCTGAATTGGAAAGTGTAAAGTTATTGGAAGTAATTATTTCTGAAGAAAAATTATCGTCAGAGATCAATTGTGCTTGAGACAATGTAAAAAAGGAAAATGAAAAAAAAGCCAAAAAAAAAAAATGGAGGGTGGGTAGATTTTTCATATCATTTGGTTAAGAGGGTGAAAATTACGGATTTGGTAAAGTCCTGTTTATGTAAAATACATTAAAAGATATTGAATATCAAATGGCTTGATTAAATTTAATTTCTTCATTCACTTAAATACACCCGGTCGGAGTTCCTACCAAAAAAATAAAATTCAAATTAATCATCTAATCGCCAATTGAATCACTCGCCAATAATTTTTTTCCAAAACCGCTTTTTTATAAAATCCTTTAGACTTTAATAAGTGATGCATTTTGGGCAAGTGATAGGAAGGAACGCCCATCAACATATGATGTTC
>CAJQQY010000493.1 GCA_905480595.1 uncultured Saprospiraceae bacterium
AACTAAATAATAATACTATAGCTAATATTCCTACGGAAAAAACAATTGTGGTTTTGAGATTAAATTTCATTTTTTATTTTTTGTATTAGATTGATATTCAAGGCTTTAAATTAAAAAAAGTCTATAACTTCAAACCAGTTATAGACTTTTTTTATTGCAAAAAATGTGAATATTTAATTAACCTTTTGAAAATAATAATCTTCAAATTTTAAAATATTCACATATTTATTTTCCAAAAAATTAATTTTATCCAATCGCTCATTAGCAATATCTTCTGGAGTAACGTTTCTTTCAAAATCAAATTTTGTAGAAAGCATTTGAGCCGTTTCGGTATCAATTACATCCTTGAAATAAATTCCATTCTTCATTAATTGCCTTCCAAAATAAAGCGTCAAATCATATCCTTTAAAAGCATCCTCTTCTGGCAAAGCACCATATCGTTCATAGAATTTTTTGATGAAATCTTTGATTTTGTCATCTTCCTTATCCACAAAATTAGAAGTACTCACATGTAATTTTAGATTTTCAAAATAATCATATGAAATTCGATCAAACTCTATCCAACGAGGCATTCCATAAATGACAACATCATTTTCCCCTTTGGCTATTTCTATTTGTCTCATAACATTACTGACAAAGGTTTCATTGGAATAAGAAGGAACAATAAAAACTGTTGTTTCATCTTTTTTGATGTAGGGTAATAATTCCAATTCACCAAATTCTTCAGCTACTTTGGAATCTATTCGATACTCTCTCAAAGGGTTCGCAAAATTACCTGAGATAGCCATATGAGCATCTTGAAAATATTTCAATCTATTCACTTCTGCAGCTTTATCTCTCACCACTAAAACAATTTGATCTGCTGAATATTGATCCAAGGCATGTTTCATTATTGCTTCGCAATGACTTTGCAAACTAGGGTTAGCCTGAAGGTAAAATGGATTTTCAGATGTAATTTTTCCACTTGTATTAACTGGAGAAATTAAAGTTTTCTGATTTAGTTTAGCAAACTCTGCCACTTTCTCCAAAGGTTTTGAACTATAAGGACCAATAATCATATGGGCATCTTGCAAAGCTGATCGATTCAATAAGGAATTGGCTTCAGTTTCAGATCTTTTAGTATCCATGACCGTAACATTTAAATTGGCCCCTTCATCTGACAATTGATCTAAAGCTAATTTAGCCCCTTCATAAAAATTTAAAGAAGCTATCGAACTAGCATGGATTCCACCTTCCAAATCATTCACTTTATGAGCATTGAAAGGAATCATAATCGCAACATTATAAGTACCTAAAATCCCCGTTCCATTATTACCTTCTGAGTTTGGATCAGGTTCATTAGAATCTTTTTCCAAATATTGAGAAGGATCAGATTCGATCGGATCATTGGCAGATGGTCTAGCATCAGTCCATTCTACGGTATCCATTTTTCCAGTCACTTCAGTTGGAAATTCGTACCGCCCTGATTTAGGATTGTATACTTTTGTACCTTCTGGAGTTACTATTTCAGGAGCAGGAGTATTAGTTCTACCACCTCCACAAGAAGTTGATAACGTTACGATTACAAAAAAACTCAAAAAAAGTAAAACACTATTTTTTACATTTTTTAAAGTAAAATAATACGGATCGGATTTTTTCATTTCAAGATTTGTTTATGTTTACTCCCACTCAATCGTCGCGGGCGGTTTGGTACTTATATCATAAACTACACGATTAATACCTTTTACATTATTGATAATTTCACTCGAAACAATCGCTAAAAAATCATGAGGCAATTTGCTCCATTCAGCAGTCATTCCATCGAGAGAATTTACTGAACGAAGTGCTACTGTTTTTTCATAAGTTCTTTCATCTCCCATCACTCCTACTGATTGAACTGGCAGCAACATTGTTCCTGCTTGCCATACTTTATCGTAAAGTTGATGTTTTTTTAGGTTTTTAATAAAAATATCATCCGCTTCTTGAAGCATTTTCACTTTCTCCTCGGTGATATCTCCTAAAATCCGAATTCCCAATCCAGGTCCAGGAAAAGGATGTCTATTCAAAATATGTCCTGGAATATTTAACTCTGCTCCCACTTTTCGAACTTCATCTTTAAATAACATTCGAAGTGGTTCTACAATTTTCAAATTCAATTTGTCAGGTAATCCACCAACATTATGGTGAGATTTAATCGTTACACTTGGTCCATGAACTGAAATAGATTCAATTACATCTGGATAAATAGTTCCTTGTCCCAACCAAACAATATCTTCTAATTTATTCGCTTCTTCCTCAAATACCTCAATAAAAACTCGACCAATTATTTTTCGTTTTCCCTCGGGACTGGACTCCCCTGCCAACTCATCCCAAAATCTTCGGCTGGCATCTACTCCAACGATATTTAGTCCCATATCCTTGTATGAATGCAAAACTTCTTCGTATTCGTTTTTTCTCAACAAACCATTATCAACGAAAAAACAAATTAAGTTTTGCCCAATTGCTTTATGCAAAAGTTCTGCACCTACAGTTGAATCTACTCCTCCTGAAATCCCCATCAACACCTTTTGATCACCAATTTTCTTTTTCAAATCTTCTACCGCTTCATCCACAAATGAGGCAGGTGTCCAATTGCCATGACAACCAGCAATATCAATCAAAAAGTTAGATAAGATTTCTTTTCCTTCTAAACTATGGGTCACCTCTGGGTGAAATTGAATTGCATAAACTGGTGCATCAAATGCTCCTTCTTTGCTTTTAAATGCTGCGACTGGAATACTTTCTGTCCCCGCCAATAACTCAAATTGTTCAGGAATCTCAGTAATCGTATCTCCATGAGACATCCAAATTTGGCTACCATCAGATATTCCTTTAAAGAATGGATCATCAAAAAGTGGGGCATTCAATGACGCTTTTCCATATTCCCTTTTTTCAGATCGTTGAACATTTCCTCCATAATAGTTGGCTAGGTATTGTGCACCATAGCAAACACCTAACAAAGGTTTTTTACCAACAATCTTATCTAATTCTACTTGAAGTGCATTTTCTTCTAAAACAGAAAAAGGGCTTCCTGAAAGAATGATAGCCTTGATGCTATCATCTATTTCTGGAATTTTATAAAATGGTACAATTTCACTATACACATTTAATTCACGAGTTCGCCGAGCAATTAGCTGTGTATATTGCGAACCAAAATCGAGGATTAATATTTTTTCAGTCATGGGCGCAAAGATAGTTTTTAGAAATTGAAAAACTGAAAATTGATATTTGAATTTTGGAAGGAAATAAAATTTGATTGTAAAATAGTAAAGGAAAAGGTCAAGATTTTTCAGGTTAGCTTAATTTTCTTTCAGGAATTTATTTTATTTATAAGAAAAACCCGTATTTTAGTAATTAATTCTCGTCCTCAAAAAAAAAATTATGCGACCAATTACACTAAAATTTCTTATTCTTTTTTCCTTAATCTTCTTCTTTTTCACATTTTCATTTGCTCAAAGGGAGGAATGTGGATCAATCCTTCCCCATGATTTTGAACTACAGAAAAATAAAAACCCTGAACATTATCAAAAATTCATGGAGACTTTTGAGAATAACTATCTTAATCGCCCTCCCACAGCAGGAAGTTGTATCAATGACATACCTATGAAGGTCCATATTATTCGTAGATCAAATGGTACGGGAGGATTGACTACCTCTGAATTAAATACAGCTATGACTACTTTGAATTTAAGATATGAGGCAGCCTGCATGGCATTCTATGTTTGTGGTTCAATCAATTATATTGATGATGATCAATATTATGATTTTAATTCTGCTGATGAACCTGCATTAACTGCTGCCAACAATGTGGAAGATGCGATTAATATTTATTATGCAAATTCTGTGGGGAACGGTTCTGTATTTTACTGTGGATACGCTTATTATCCTGGCAACGCAGATGTGATATTGATGGCTAATAGTTGTGCAAATAATGGAAGTACTTTACCACATGAGGTTGGACATTTTTATGGCTTACCACATACACATAATGGTGGTAATGAATTAGTGAATGGATCCAATTGTACTACTGCTGGAGATGGCTTTTGTGATACACCTGCTGATCCAAATCTTTCTGGAGAGGTCAATTCTAGTTGCGTTTATACAGGTACCGCTACGGATGCAAATGGTGACACTTATGTTCCTGACCCAACAAATATAATGTCCTATTCTAGAAAACTTTGTAGAACTTTTTTCTCTACAGAACAATTAGCTGAAATAGTTTATAATAATACATATGAACGTAACTATTTTGATTGCCCTGATTTTGATGTAGATTTTACTGCAGACATAACTCAATCTTGTACCTTACCTGTTACAATTAATTTTACTGAAACAGCTGTAGGTGAAACTTCCTATCAATGGGATTTTGATAATGATGGAACTGTAGATGCCACGACGGCTAACCCCAGTCATACATTTACAACGGCAGGAAGTTACAATGTAAACTTAACAGTTTCAGATGGAACAACGTCAATTGCTAAAGTAAAAACAGCATATATTGAAGTAGGATCTCTATCTTTTCCTCACACAAGTAATTTAGATAACTTTACTGCTAACACAAATGCTACAGGTTTTGAAGATGGATGGACTGCCAGTCCTAGTGGAACAACTGGTGCATATAGATGGAACACAAATAATGGTGTGACTCCATCAAATAATACAGGGCCTGCCGTAGATCAATCTGTAGGAAATTCTACTGGAATTTATATTTTTTCCGAAGCAACTGGAGCTAGTAGTGGAGATGTTGCAGAGTTAATTAGTCCTTGCCTCGATGTTCCTTTGAGTGCGTCCGATCCTTATGTTAGTTTTTTCTACCATATGTACGGGTCAAATATGGGTACCCTACATATTGATTTATTTGATGGGATAAGCTGGATTAATGACTTTACGCCTGCTATCGTAGGCCAACAACAATCTGCAATGGCGGATCCTTGGATTGAAAAAACTTTTGATATTACTCTCTACAAAGGTTCAGCAATTCAAATAAGATTCCGTGCTGTAAGTGGTAATGGATTCCGAAGTGATATGGCTATTGATAATTTAGAGTTATTAGAAACAATGGTTCTTCCTGTCGAATTAGTAAAATTTG
Organism: uncultured Saprospiraceae bacterium; assembly: GCA_905480595.1. Taxonomy (GTDB): domain Bacteria; phylum Bacteroidota; class Bacteroidia; order Chitinophagales; family Saprospiraceae; genus CAJQQY01. The sequence continues at coordinate 5,108 of CAJQQY010000493.1, forward strand.
AGGGACAATCAAACTCTAAAGGTGAAAGTATTTTATCTTGGGAAACTGCAAGTGAGGTTAATGCTTCTCATTTTTTAGTAGAGCATTCCGAAGATGGAATACAGTTTGAAACTTTGGGAAAAATTAAAGCCGTTGGAAATACTAATTCAATTTCTAATTATCGATACACTCATCATTTCCCTTCTAATCCTGACAACTACTATCGCTTAAAAATGATAGATCAAGATGAAACATTCGAATACTCTTCCATCATTTATTTACCTTTTGAAAAACAAGAATCTGAAGTAACCATTTTCCCTAATCCAAGTTCAGGAATTTTTCAATTTCATCGATCAAAAGAAAATAGCGATTGGGAACTATTAGTATTTAACTCCATTGGAAAGTTGGTTAAATCAAATAAATGGTCAGATGGAGAAGTAATGTACCAATTGAATCTTGAACAATTCGCAGAAGGAGTTTACACTATCCAGATTTCTGATCGAAATAGTGTCATCGGAATTCGCCGACTGATAAAGATTAAATAATATTTTTATAAAAAAAGAAACCCGAATTTTATCCTTAAAAGTTCGGGTTTCTTTTTATGGGAAAACAACCTTTTAGCTATAAAAAATCATAAAATTATATCTTACCAACTATCTCTAATTTTGATTAAATTTCCAAAAAACAAAAACATGATAATCTTAAAAACTTTATTCTTCCTTTTTATATTTCTTTCATCCTCCCCTCTCTTCTCTCAGACTGTTGACTGGGAAACATTAGAAGATGCAGAATTAGAAGAAGCAGAAGATTTCGTAAAAATTGACGCTGAAATTTTGAAATTAATTGATTGGTTGGGAAATCATCATCTTGATCATAAAGATCGAATCAAAGCTAATGCTATTTTTATGAGATGGATTACGGGGAGTCCAAGTGTAACGGTAGGTCTCGATACTTATTTAATGAGTTACACTAAAAAAAATGGTGATTTTTTGTTGCTCTATATGGCAGGATGGTCAAAATACGTTTTGGAAAATCCAGATAAAAAGGAGGATAATTTTGGAGGAAGTTTAGCTGGCGTAAATTACTTCCTAGATTTTTATGAAAAGGGAAAAGACTTTGGTGTGAAAAAAGATCGCAAGGTGGCAAAGCTTTTGAAAAAAAAAAAGAGAAGCTGGGAAATTAGAGGCATTTATTGCTAATAAAGGTTATTAAGTTATTTGATAATTTCGTTCCTTCGAAATAGACTAAAAATTTAATCTATAAAGTGTATCCAATCACCATTACATTGGATGGAATTGAGTCAGCGATGGATTTAATTTCAAACAATAAAAATGATTTTTCTCCGCTAAAAATGGCAATGCATTATTAGCCAATCAAATTATATCACTCGTTTGAGTTAGAATACTTATCGAAAGTTATTTTTCCAGAAAAATTAATTGAGATTATTCTATGATTAATTTTTGACCAATTTCTCCATTTTTATTTTTCACAAAATATATTCCTTTCGCAAAATTAGATAAATCAAGTTGGTCTCCATTTTCTACTAATTCTGTTTTCATTAAAATACCTTGCAAATTATATATCTCAACTATTTCACTTCCACTCAACTCAAAGGAAATAATCCCTAAACTTGGATTTGGAAAAAACGAAACAACATCTCTTACCCTTGCTACTTCCACCGCTGCAATTGAACTAAAACTATACATTCCATCAAAATCAACTTGCTTAATTCGGTAATAATTAACCCCCGTAGGAGTATTGTTATGAGAAAAATAAAAATCGATTTCCTCATGCAAATTTCCCAAAACTTTAAGTTCTCCTATCGACTCAAAACCACTACCATCTCGACTATGTTCTATCACAAATTTTTCATTGTTAAACTGTTCTGCGACGGACCATTTCAAATCAGTTCTTCCTTTATTATATACTGCTTTCAAAGGTGTAGTCCAAGTCAAAGGAAGCGGCTCAAGCAACTCAACTGACATATTTATTTCATCCCAGCTCAAGATATCATTAGTCACAAAAAGAGAAGCATCATAATTTCCATAAGCTGAATATATGTGAGAAGGATCTTGCAAAACACTTGTATTTCCATCTCCAAAATCCCAAAACCAACCAACGGATCCTGTAGTCAAATCAGTAAAATCGACTTGCAATCCTCCTGTTGAAAAAGTGAAATTCGCCTCAGGTTTATGCTGCAACCAAAGGAAGTTCGATGACTTCAATAAAATGGAATCCCAAAACATATTTCCACCTGTTCCATTCGCCCAAGTTCCATTGGAGGTTCCATAAAATTCATGATCTTCTCCTGTTAAGAAATAAGTTTCTTTATTGGTCGCACCAACACTATTCAATTCATTATTAATCAAGTTACTCCCATAAACATCTGGAAATAAAGATACTCCAAAAGGAGCTCCACTATTAAATGGCACGGTCCCATCATCCGAACCATGAGCCATAAAGATAGGTTCATCTTCTGCTGCTGAAATCAAATTCACATCCGCTACCGCTCCCCAAAGAGAGATAATGCCATCAGGTGTTCCGCTCTCACTCAAGTTGCTACCTCGATCAAATTGTCCTAAATCTGGAGCGGTATGAAAAAATGGAAAAATTAAATTCGTATAATTTACTTCATTTGCAAAAGCAGGTTTCTCTGAAATATCAGTCATATAAATACTATGCAAAGCAATGAATGCTCCAGCACTACTTCCTGCCAAATAAACTTGATCGGCATCTATACCCAAGGTAGTAGCATTGGCTCGAAGGTACCTCACCGCAGACCTCCCATCTTGCAAACCTCGGAAAGCAGCTCGGGTAGAATGCATTTCAGTATTTAATAAAAAATACATGCCTTGTCGATAATCAATAGTCACCGTCACATAACCTTTTCGAGCAAAAGAATCACAAAAAGCAACCATGTCATCATGATTTCGATTACCAGTAATGAATCCTCCAGCATGTGCAAAAATAATGGCTGCTCGTTTATTGTGACTATCTCCAGTTGGTTGGTAAATATCCATAACCAAGTCTCCAGTTTCAGTATTACTTTCTACACCATAAGAACCAGTCAAAAATGGAGCAGTATCATACACCACATCGGACGTAACAGTTGACGAAGTAAAAATGGTTTCAGTATATCGTTTGACTTGTGCAGTCAGAGAGAAATAAAGAATAATAAATACAAAGAGTAAAAGTATTTTTTTCATAGAAAATTGTTTTTGAAAAAGGGAATATGTCATCCGTCCTTTAAAGATATATTTTTTGAAATAAAAAATTTAATTAGATAAAAATAAGGTGACACTTTTTCGTAAATTTGAAAATCTTTTAAAACTTATTTTAACTAAAAAAAATCAATGGCAATCATTAAATTCACTTATGCGTTAAAACGGTTTTATCCTGACCTTAACGATATTGAGGTAGAAGTAAAAAATGTAAATGAAGTGTTAGAAAAAATTGATGTACGATATTCTGGTATTAAAAGCTACTTGGTAGATGATAGTGGTGCTTTGCGAAAACATGTTAATATTTTTGTGAATGGAGAATTGATTTTGGATAGAGAAAAAATGACAGATTCTTTAGATCATAAAAGTGAGGTTTTTATTATGCAAGCCTTGAGTGGTGGATAATTTTAGAAAGAAAGTCAATTAATAATTGACAAAGCAAACATATTTAAAATTGGAAAACACAAATTCAAATATTCCATCAAATAAGAATGATACTTTTTCTTCTTGGAAAAACAGTCAACTCTTTTCAGGCCTTTCCGATCAACAATTGGAACATTTAGGACATCACCTAATGAGTAAAACCTATTCAAAAGGTGATTTCATCATAAAGGAAGGAAGCTATGGAGATGCTATATTTTTTATTGAAGAAGGAACCGTTGATATTTTAAAAGCTAATGTTAAATTAGCTGAGAATCATGCAGGTGATTATTTTGGTGCGATGGCCTTGATGGAAAATACTTCTCGATCTGCAGATGTGATCGCTACTACCCCACTAGAAGTAAAAGTGCTAACGATCAACCAACTAAAAGCAATTGAATCTGATGATGTCTTCATTCAAGTATTGCGTAACCACCTAATCAAACAACAAGAAGTTATCCGAGAGAAAAATGAAATTTTGATTAAAACTACTCAGGATAAACTTCGTCAAGCTGAATTACAAATTCAAAAAACCAAGCAGTATCCTTATCTGATTATCTTTTTGATGTTTGTTATTTTTGCTTTGGTCATTTTGTTAGTTTTATAAAAAATGTAAATCAATCCTCAAACGGATATTTCAAACCAATCTGACTTCGAATCTCATCAGTAATTTCCATCAAGTCCAAACTATTCTGATGCGACCACAAATCACTTTCAATTTTATTTTGAGCGATACATTTTTTACATTCTTCGATTTCGTAGGTATAACCTTTTCCTAATTTTGGTAAAGTATATACTTTTTCTTCGTAGCCATTTACATCGCCTTTGTTTCCTTTAATTAAAGTGTAACCTTCCGACTCATGCCACACCGGATGAATATAAATTCGTCCTTCTGTACCATAAATTTTCGCCATCATATCAGATTGAGAAACGAATCCTGTCATAAGATTCGCTAAGCCATTTTCATATTTAAAAATAGCCGAAGTTTGCAAATCTACTCCAGTTGTATGCATTCGACTTGTTGCTAAAATTTGCTCTGGTTTTCCAAAAATTAGATACGCCAAAAAAACTGGATACACGCCCATATCCATCAAGGCACCTCCTGCCAATTCCATATTCAACATTCGACTCTCATCAGCATCATTTCTTGAAAAAGTAAAATCAACATTGACGTAATTTACCTCACCAATAGATTTATTTTTCACTTGATTTAAAACCGCTCGAATCGTTGGATTAAACCTTGCCCAAAAAGCCTCCATCAAAAAAACATTATTTTCTCGAGACACGTCTACCATAGTTTGAACATCCTTTTGATTGATCGCTAACGGTTTTTCACAAAGCACATGTTTGCCATTTTTCATTGCTTCGATACTAAGATTCATATGCGAATTATGGGTCGTACCAATATAAACTATATCTACTTCTTCATCTTCAAAAAGCTCTTGGTAACTTCCATAACTTTTCCCGATTTCATGAATTCCAGCAAAATTTATCGCATTAGAAACAGACCTTGATGCACAAGCAACAATTTCTACCTCTTCAATTAATTTTAAATCTCGAACAAATTGGTTGGAGATTTTTCCCAATCCTATAATTCCCCATCGTAGTGATTTGCTTTCTGAACTCATTGTTATTGTTTAGTTTTTCTTAATAATTAAAGAAGTAAATGTATTGTTTTTTCTATAAAAAACGCCCTTTTAATTTAGCGAAAAATTAAAGATAGGGGAACTTGACATTATAATTGTCTTGTGAAAAAATAATAGTATTTTTAAACTAGATTAAAATTCAATACTTATGAAAAGAATATACATTTATCTATTTCTTACAATCATTTTTTCCACTCCAATAATTGCTCAAACTTCTTCACTACATCCAATCAAAAAGAAATGGCAACGATCTGAAATCAACTTTGGGATAGGTGTAAATTGGAATACTTTCCAATCCATGACTTTAGATGAGTTGTTAATCTTTGCTAAAGATCCTGATCAATTGAAACGAGATCTTCAAGGTTTAGAAGAGGAAGCAACACCCAATACGGCAGGCGCTGATTTAAGAGTCAGTTGGAGTTTTTCTCCCCTAAATTCAGTTAGCGGAAATTATAAAACTAATCAAGCGCTACAAGTCGGTATTGTTTTAAACACCCCAAAAGAAGCAATGGTCAGTTATAAAAATCAAGATTTGGATACCTCTATTGTCTTTTGCAATATCCATTGGGAATTAGGTTTGAACGCTGCTTATGTATTTAAAGGAACTTGGGGAAAAAGAGATCGATGGCATTGGTACATTGGAGCAGGAGCCAACGCTGGTTTTACTTTTGGAAATAACATGATGCTCGTCAACGGAAAGTATTTTGAACCAGGAGAGCATCCATCTACTCAACCAGTTGACGATGTCAGTCCTGAACCTGAAATGTATAAAGCAAAATCAGTTTCCTATACTAGAGTTTTTATACCTTATGGAATTCATTATAAAATGGGGAAAAGAGTATTACTTGGATTAGATATGAGCAAAGGTATTGGTTGGCAAAGGGTTGGAAAAGACCATGTGAATTATATGAAAAAGTCTAGCGGATTTGCGCTTGGGTTAAAATATTTACTTTAATTTTTTTTTGATTGTTAAATTGTTTTCGCTTCGCTAACTGTTGAACTGTTTTAAGTAATGAATTAATAGTTCAACAGTTAGTGAAGCGAAAATAGTTTAAAAGTAATCTCCCTTTCAAATTTTAATTTTTCTCTTTCTTAGTAAAACGGTAACCAAGCATTAACCTAGCATAGGGAATTGGACCTATGTTATCAGAAGATATCCTTCCTATTCCTCCACCTATTTCAAGTAAAATATTTCTTTTACCAAACCATTTATAACCTGCTTCAAATCCAAATGCTACATATTGATCTTTGTCATCATTATAAACTATATCTGCTGAAATGCCTCCAATTATTATCCCTGCGTATAATTTATCAGCTCCAAAATCTGGATTAAAATAATACTTCCCATGGGCCAAAAGACCTCCACCTACCTCCCCATCTATCGAATAAAATATTACCTCTGTTTCTATTCCCCAATCATAACTTCCTGGAAATTCGCATCCTATTTGAAAAAAACCAAATAGTGCAGCGGGTGGATTTAATTTAAGTTCTACCTGTGCGTTTGATTGAACGTTTAAATTAAAAATGAAGAATAAAATAAAAATAGGTCTAGTTATTTTTTGAAATAGTTTTTGATTCATTTTGCTTGTCAATTTTTTATTCTCTGTGAATTATCCTAGGATCCAACTAGTTCCTATCTCACAATTCGTATCCAGACACAAGGCAAGTTTATAAAGTTTAATTTTCAGGAAGTCCATTGAAATGAACTCGAAGGTTAATCTAAGAACTTTTAGAATTTAACCTGCTCCCCTTTTCCCTAATTCAATAACTTCCATTGCTTCTATTTTTTTTCCATCAATTGCAAACCTAACCATGGTTTTCATTTTGTGAAAACCAGATATTCCGGCAGCACCAGGATTGATATGTAAAAGGTCATTTTTTCGATCAGGCATGATTTTCAAAATATGTGAATGCCCTACTATAAAAAGATCAGGATTGTGTTCTGGCATTTCTTCTCGCACTCTTTTATTATACCTTCCAGGGTATCCACCAATGTGTGTTATCCAAACTTTTACCTCTTCACACATAAATATATTATTCAAGGGAAAAGCTGCTCGAATAGTAGCATTATCAATATTTCCAAAAACTGCTCGAAGCGGTTTGAAGGCTTCTAACTTCTCGACTACTTGCATCGATCCAATATCACCTGCATGCCAAATCTCATCTACTTCTCTAAAATAATCATAGATTTTTTCATCATAATAGCTGTGGGTATCAGAGAGTAATCCTATTTTTTTCATGCATGTTTTTTTTGAGTATTGAGGTTAAGAGATATGCGTATTGAGATTGAACTGTTAGTTAAATCTCAATACGCATATCTCAAAATCTTAACCCTTTCCTTTAATCTTCTTTCTCAACTTTCACTTCATTCAATGCACTTTCAGACCAATTCTTATTTTCCATCGTCAAAATGGTTTCGATTCGTTCCACGAAAAATTGGAAGGAACGATCTTTTTTATAAACACTAGATTTGGTGGCAAAGAAGAATTTTTCCCTTTTCAATGCTTCCAAAGTTTGGCGATAATTAATCCAACTATTTTGATAATCATATAATGATAAAATCCCTTCCACCGCAGCAATCAAAACTCCAACTCCTGCAATGACATATTTGAAAAAACCATACACATCAATCAACGTCACCAAAAATGGAATAGAAACAGAAAGTAAAATCACTAATAACTTTCCTCTTTGATAATTTTTTTTGCAAGAACCACTTTTTCCTTCCATCCAGTCTTCTTGATCTTGCACTCGTTCTTTGAGATAAGTTTCAAGTCCCATATCAACATATTCTTGCATTGATTTTGTAGCTGCCATAATTTTTTTATTTAGATTTTTATAAAAACGTAAAATAGAACTTTTTAAAATATTTTTCGCAAAACAATAGAAAACAATAGATTAGATTTCGATGTAAATTTTCTAAATTTGGACTCTTTAAAAATACCATTTTAAATTAAATTTTTAATCTATGAATAAATTAGTTGCGAATGCTCAGGATGCCATTCAAGATATCGAATCAGGAATGACCTTAATGCTAGGTGGTTTTGGTTTGTGTGGAATTCCTGAAAACTGTATAGCTGCATTAGTTGAAAAGGGAGTTACCGATTTGACTTGTATTTCAAATAATGCTGGTGTTGATGATTTTGGTCTCGGTTTACTTTTGCAAAAAAGACAAATCAAAAAAATGATCTCTTCTTATGTTGGTGAAAATGATGAATTTGAACGACAGATGTTAAGCGGAGAATTGGAAGTGGATTTGATTCCTCAAGGTTCTTTAGCTGCTAGATGTCAAGCTGGCGGTTCTGGGATTCCTGCATTTTTCACTCCAGCAGGTTACGGAACTGAAGTCGCCTTTGGAAAAGAAGTAAGATATTTTAATGGCAAACCTCATATTTTAGAACATGCTTTGACGGCAGATTTTGCCATCGTTAAAGCTTGGAAAGGTGATCGTTACGGAAACCTTTTATTCAAAGGTACTGCTCGAAATTTTAATCCACTCATGGCTATGGCTGGAAAAATTACAATTGCTGAGGTGGAAGAATTAGTTGAACCGGGTGTACTTGATCCAAATACAATTCACACTCCAGGAATTTTTGTTCAACGAATTTTTCAAGGAGAAAAATATGAAAAACGAATAGAACAACGAACGGTGAGACAACGTGAAAACAGTTAATGAATAAAGGTTAACAGTTTTAGATTTTGTTCTTTCCTATTCGGTTAATCAACCATTAACCAATCACAATTAACCATTAAAAAAAAATGTTAGATAAAAAAGGTATAGCTAAAAGAATAGCACAAGAATTACGTCATAATTGGTATGTCAATCTTGGTATTGGTATTCCAACTTTGATCGCCAATTATATTCCTGAAGGCATTGATGTTGAGTTCCAATCTGAAAATGG
>CAJQQY010000494.1 GCA_905480595.1 uncultured Saprospiraceae bacterium
CCAAATCATAATGCTTATGGAGTGGATGAATTTGAATATGAAGTTTGCAATGTGAACTGTCCAGATGATTGCCAAAGAGCAACGGTAACAATTACTTTGAACGGATTGAATGAAAAAGGAGAATGTTGGATTCCAAATGTATTGACTCCAAATGGAAATGGTAAAAATGATGCATTGACAATTCCATGTGTTCAGAATTTTCCAAATAATGAATTGATGGTTTTCAATCGATGGGGAGATAAAGTTTTCTCAATAGTAGGTTATCAAAATGATTGGGAAGGAACACATAACGGAAATACTTTACCAGCTGGAACGTACTATTATATTTTTAAAGTAGATACAGATGATGCAGATCCTGCTCAAGGATTTTTCACCATCATCAGATAAGAAAACTATTTTTTATAGAATGTAAAAGTATTGTTACAGGAAATAACTTTTTGAAAAAAAAATAATTGATTAAAAAATAATAAAGATGCAAAAATATTTATTTCTTCTAATTATTGTGATGGGAACAGCTTGGTCAGTCAATGGTCAAAACGATCCACATTACACACAATTCATGCATAATAAAATGGCAATTAATCCAGCCTATGCAGGAAGCAAAGAAGTACTGACATTCACTTCGCTTTATCGAAATCAATGGTCAGGAGTAACGGGAGCACCAACAACATTTGCTTTGAATGCACATGCTCCTTTCTTCAATAATCGATGTGGTGCAGGGATTTCTTTGGTTGGCGACCAGTATGGTTTTTACAAATCATATAATATTGGATTAAATTATTCTTACAGAATTCCAATGAAAAATGGTGCAAACTTTAGTATAGGATTAAGTGGTCAAATCGAATATGGTCAAATAGATTTCACCATGATTGATCCTGCAGATATGAATGATGAAGACATTCCAACTAACGAGACTTCTCGAATTAACCCAAACGTTGGTTTAGGTTTTTACTACAGTCATCCACAATATTATGTTGGACTTTCTGTGCCTCATTTTATGAGAACTGCAGTTTATTCTAACGACCCAGATGGAGGAATAAATCTAAATAAATTACGAACATATCATTTGATGGGAGGATTCATGACTCGTATTAATCATGCAGTTCAATTCAAACCAGCTATGTTGGTGACTTATAATCCAAGTGCTCCAATTGAAGTCGATGTTAACGCTAGTTTTTTATTCATGGATAAAATTTGGGTAGGTGCATCATACCGATTAGGAGACTCATTTGATGCGATGATTCAATATCAATTTAACTCACAAATTCGAGCAGGTGTGGCTGTTGATTTGACCACATCAGAGTTGTCTCAATACAGCCCAGGAAGTTTTGAAGTGATGCTAGAATATGGGTTGAATTTCGAAGGAAAAGGAATGAATCACTTAAGATACTTTTAAGAGCGCTACGACCTAAGTTTAACTCATTTTCAGATGAAAATAGTTTTTTAATTAAATAATTGATATTCAGTTGTTTATAAAATTTAAAAAGATGAATCGATATATAACTTTAGTTTTGACTGTAGTATTTTGTTTTGTAAATGTATTGTTATTTGCACAAAAAGAAGATACTAAAAAAGACCCTACAGGCTGGAAAAAAGCAGACAAATTGTACCAACAACAGGGTTACATGGCTTCTGCCTCCAAATATCAAATGAAGCAATCTACTGAGGATATGAAACCTGAGGTAATGGTTCGAATTGCTAATTCTTATAGGCTAAATGGAGAAGCAGAATTAGCAGAATATTGGTATGCAAAATGTATCAATCAATCAACAAACCCCGAAGACAAATTGCATTATGCTGAAGTTTTGCAAAGTACAGGTAAGTGTGAAGATGCTATTCGTTGGTTTAATGAATATCAAAAAGTAGCGAAATCTGATCGTGAATTTATTTCGGATTGCAGCGAGTTATCTACATTCAAAGAACATAAAAATGTTGCTGTTGAAAACTTAAAAACATTAAACACTAAGCACCTAGATTACAGCGCCGTGAGTCATGACGGAGGAATTGTTTTTACTTCAACTCGAGGTATGCAGAAAATCCGGAAAATGACTGACAACTGGACGAAAAGTAATTTTTCAGATGTATTTTTTGCCAAGTTGAATGATGATGGAAAGGTTGAAAATATCTCTCCAATCGAGGGAGGCATCAATAAAAAATATCATGATGGTGTGACTTCAATAAGTAAAAGTGGAACATTGATGTTCTTTTCAAGAAATAATAAAAAGAAGAAAAAGAAAAGCAAGTCAATCAATTTGAAAATTTATAGTTCCATTTTTGTAGATGGAATGTGGACAGATGCAACTGATATTGGCATTAACGGAGATGACTTTGCAACATGTCATCCTAGTCTTTCTGCTGATGGAACTTTACTTTACTTTGCTTCTGATCGTCCAGGCGGTTATGGAGGAATGGATATTTATGTTGTTGAAAATAAAAATGGAGAATGGACTCAACCTCATAATTTAGGGCCAACTATTAATAGCTCTGGAAATGATATTTTTCCATTTGTAAATGATGAAGGAATTTTATTTTTCTCTTCTAATGGACATAAAGGAATGGGGGGCTTAGATGTTTTCTATGCTGAAAAATCAAGTATGTTCGATGAAGGAACATGGGATGTCCGAAGAAATCTAGGAACACCATTTAACACTAAAAAAGATGATTTTGGTTTTTATTCAAATGGAAATATGACCAAAGGATTTTTGACTTCTAATCGATTTGGAGGAAAAGGTGGCGATGATATTTACACTTGGAAAAGTGATAATAATAAACCTTTGGAATTGACTGAAACAAAAACATCTTACTTAATGGTAATGGACTCCGAAACAAATTCACCTGTGAGGAATGCTATTATGAAAATTGAAATTGTAGATGATAAAGGAACTTTAACAGAAGGTAAAACGGATGTAAAAGGATTGGTAGAAGCAACTATCGAAGCTGGAAAGGTTTATAAAGTTACTATTGAAAAAGAAGGCTTTATGCCTATAGAAAAAGAAGTTTCAGCTGCTGAATTGATGGGGGGAATCTCTTATTCAATTGAGATGGAAAAAGTAAAATGTGTTGAATTATTTGGAACGGTAATCAATGAGAAATATAGTAAAGCAATTCCAAATACAACGGTTACATTGGTTAATAAATGTAATGGAGAAAAAACGGTAGTGACTACTCAAGCAGATGGAAGTTTTGATTTTTGTTTGGAAAGTGGGTGTGACTTTGATGTTATTGCTAGCAAAGATAATTTCATGGCAACGGAATCTAAGGTATCAACTTTGGAACCAAGTGAAGGAAATATGAAAGAGATCAAAATCGAAATGTTGCCTTTGAATCAACCAGTAAAATCTGATCCAGTTGTGAAATCTGATTCTCCAGCTGAAGTTAAAAAACATTTCTTAGGAGATGAAAATTCAAGTTTCCATGTTGGACAAGTGCTTACATTGAAGAACATTTATTACGATTTTAACAAGTCAAATATTCGTCCTGATGCACAGGTTGAGTTAGATTATATAGTTACGATGATGAAAGAATTTTCGAATATGGAAATTACGCTAATTTCTCATACTGACTCTAGAGGTAAGACTAACTATAATAAAAAACTTTCGGAAAAAAGAGCGATTTCGGCTCGTCAATACATCATTTCAAGAGGAATAGCACCTAACAGAATTATTGCTTCTGGGTATGGTGAATCTGCTTTGAAAAATGATTGTGAAGATGGCGTAAACTGCCCTGATGAGAAACATCAAGCTAACCGAAGAACAGAAATTTTGATTAACAAGATGAATTAGATTTACTTATTAGAAAAGTATTGATAGGCCCTGTTTTTCTTTGTAAAAACAGGGCTTGTTTTTTTTAGAAAGTTGTCCCCTCCTCAAATAGTGATACCTCTTTTTGGTATAAATTTTGGAATTTAAATTATAGTTTTTTTTAATATAATATTGAATGTAAAATTGACATTATTTCAGATGAAATCAACACCTGAAACTTAAAGTGTAAAGTAATTTGATATTGTTTTAATGTATAATATATTGATTACTAGTTTTTTAAATGAAATTGTTGAGTGTTTAACTTTTGTATAAAAATTTAAAAAAACGTCCAATAATTAATATCCCTTTAATTTATGTGGTATAATTCTACTACTTTAAACAAAAAAAATCCCATGAACAAAATCGCCTCAAGTTTATTTTTTTCTAAAAAAATAAACCAACTAGGTAGTGCAATCTCGAGTGTGTTTATATGTGTTTTTTTCATGGCCTTTACTAGCCCAGATAAAAAAAATAACGCTTACACTAATACAATATTTGATTTTTTAAACACAGGCTTAACAACAGCTGCTGGACCGAACGATACAGTTGATTTGGCATTGGTTTTAACTACTCCAAATACATTTGCTTGTCCTGGAAGTCAAGTCGATTTTACCATTGAAATTCTTAATCAGGGACAAACTACGGTAGAGAGTTTTGAATTGACGAATTATGTTCCAGCAGGTTTGTCTTTGAGTGCAACTTGAAATATTGGTTGGGTGCAAACTGGAGATAAAGTAAAAAAAACAGTTACCGCCTCACTTGCTCCAAATGGTTTTACAACTCAATTTATTTCATTTGATTTAGATGCAGATTTCTCTGGAACGTCTCTTGACAATCGAGTAGAGATTAGTGCAGCAGATTGTGATACTGATCCAAATAATGCTGCTCCTGTTGAGTTCGATTCTGTTTTTGATGATATTGATAATGACAGCATAGGAGGTAATAATATTGTTGATGGAAGTTTTGGTGATGAAGACGATCATGATTATGCAACGGTTATAAATGATGCACCTCAGTTGACAAATGTAATTGTAACGCCTGCCTTGTGTAATTTTGACAATGGAACTGCGACTTTAAGTCCAATGGGATTTATTGCATATAATTGGAGCGATGGAGGAACAGGCTCAGCTCGAACTGGACTTTTTCCAGGGCTTTATACTGTTACTTATACTAAGAGTAATGGATGTACAAATACCGAAGAAGTTGAAGTGACCAATGATTGTACTGGTTGTGAAGCAATAGCTGGAACAGTAACTATGGATGCTGATACTTTTTGTATTCCAGGAGATTCTGTGTTAGTGACTTTTACTGATGATATGAATTCATTTGAGCCACAACCTCAATTTATGACCTCTTATATTCTGACTAAGGGAGATTCAAAAGCGATTTTAGGAATAGATACTTTACCGCAATTTTATATTTCAGAAAAAGGATTATATAGAATTCATGTAAAAATTTTAGATACATTACATATCTCACAGTCAGGAATTGATAGTGTGGAGATAGGTGTAACACCGCTTTCTTTTCTCTATGGGTTTTTAGCAGATGGAGGAGGATATTTATGTGGAGCTTTAGATACGACTGGAGTTCAATTTGAAGTAGGAACAGCATCTGCTACCGTTACTTCAACTAGTGATGAAGATTGTGGATCTGGAAATGGTTATGCTTTATTAGATCCGATTGATTATACTTATGTATGGAGTGATGGAGGAACTGGACATGAGAGAACTGATTTATCAGAGGGTGTTTATTCCGTTATAGTCACAGGTTGTGCAGATTGTATTTGGTTTGTAAATGATATTACGATTGGAACTAATTGTGTTTTGAATGATACGATTCCATTTGTTTTACAAACAGATTCAACAGAAACTTTTTGTGGAAATCCGATACCAAGTTATTTTTCTAACAATACAACTACATCACTTTGTGCAGGCGGAACCTCAGGAGGTGATGGAACTTATGGAAGCTATACCGTTTCTGAAACTGGATGTTTAGATTACACTTCTAATAGTTTACCTGGGAATAATATTGATACCATTTGTTTGATTGTAAGTGATGATATGGGAAATTCAGATACCACAGTATTTATCCCAACTATTATTTGTCATACTGTTCCACAAATTATAAATGTGGCTTGTGATATCTCGACCTCTTCAGGAGAGTTATGTTTGGATATTCCATTTGCTGATATTAATAATTTCAATGTTACCGTTGATGGAGTTCCAGTTTCGTCTGGCTTCTCAGGTTGCCATGCAGATAGTGCAATAGTTTATGATTACTCTGGACTATTTGCACAAGGAAATTTTGGTCCGTATGATTTAGATTCATGGGAGGTAGAAGGACAAGATTTAGTAACTTCTTTTCAAAATATTCAAGCATTATTAGTTGAGATGAATGATTGGGACGCTGCTGCGAATTGGGTACTCAGTACAACAGATTTTACTATCACAGGTGGTGATTTAGATCAGGATTATGGTGATTTAGTTATCACTCATCCATTAACGAATATTACTATTTCTATTTCACCGACGGTGGTATATACATTTGCAGGAACTTATTTGGAATTGCCTGAAGGACTTAGTTCTGTGATCTATACAGAGAACGGAAATAGTTGTCCAACTGCATCTATTCAAGCGACCGTTTCATGTGTACCATGTGCGCCTTACTTACCAGCTGATACAGTTGATGTTGTTGCTGCAAATTGCGCAGGAACAGGTGATTTTTGTGTAAATATTTCAACAGGTGATATTTTTGATTACCAAATTACAGTTGATGGAATGGCTTATGTTGGTTCACCAATGGCATGTGATTATGCAGGTACGAATGATGGAACTAATCTTCAATTAAATGTAGGATTACATGAAATTATTTTTACCCAAATTACAACAGCTTGCTCTGATACAGTTTTGGTAGATGTGACTTGTCCTCCTTGTGATGATTGGTTGACAGATGCAATGATATTTGAAACAACAAGTTGTGGAAGCACCATAGAAGCATGTATAAATGTGCCTTCAGCGGATCTTTCAGATTACGAAATTAGAGATAATGGAATTTTATATGCCGGTTCAATTGGTACTTGTATAAATGGAATGGATGCAACGATTGCAGTAGATACTGGTTTTCATCAAATCACCATGTTGAATTTATTGAGCGGATGTTCTGATACGATGAGTGTGATGGTAAATTGTATTATAGATACTATAATATTAGATACATTGATTGAGATTACAACAATGGGTTCATTATGTCTAGATGAAATGATGGTTGGAGATTTAGCAATGGTAGAAATTATTTGTGGTGATACTGTTGATGTGACGGTTAATTATACAATTGATACGCTGACTAATTGTATAATTTTTGAAGGGATCAATTTAGGAACAGATATGCTCTGTTTAAGGTTGACAAATATTCTTGGTGATCTGACAGATATTATCATCACTATTTCAGTAACACCACCATGTGGAAGTGGATTTTTAATAATGGATACAGCAACTCTAGGTATTTCCGATTGTGCTGGAATGACTCCACTTTGTTTAGAAATTCCTTTTGGAGAAATCGGAGGATATAATATCACAGATAATGGATTGGCATATACTAATGGATTTGCTGGTTGTGATTTTGATACATCTTATAGTTACAATTATTTCGCGTTACCAGATCAAGGTGGCAATGGACCATATAATGTTGATTTGTGGATGGTAAATGATTCTACTTATTCAGGGATATTTATGACAATAACTGACTTAGTTGACTCGATGAATGTTTGGGATACAGCAGGGACTTGGGTTTTAGATGCACCTTCATTTAATATTGTTGGAGGAAATAATTCAAGTACTTATGGAAATATTACCATTACTCAAAATGGAACTGGTTCATTTGCACTTCTAGAATTGACACAAAACTTAACACCAAATGGAACTCAAATTTTGGTTGGTGATGGCCCACATGAATTAATATTTTCAGACACAACTACACTTTGTCAAGATACAGTTCAAGCAACTGTTTTCTGTTTGATGTCAGAAATTGTGACGGATACGATTCCTGTTGGCGGAATGGATATCTATTGTTTAGACACAACGGAGTTGCTAGGAAATGTAATTAGTATCTCAAACGTTTGTCCTACTCAATCAGGCAATATGGTTGCTTTCGAAATTGTCGATAATTCATACTGCGTGAATTATCTTGGATTAGATTCAGGAGAAAATACAGCTTGTATTGTGATTTGTGATGATTTAGGATTGTGTGATACAACTACAATTATAATCACAGTTTTGGTTGATACTTTAGCTTTACCAGATGTTATTACTGACGCTGATACGACTATGATCAATCAATCAATAGTAACTAATTTATTAGGAAATGATTCCATCAATGGAATTTTTGATACCATCTATATCTTGAATCAACCAAGTAATGGAACCGTTGTAATGAACTTAGACGGAACGGCAACTTATACTCCAAACGAAGACTATTGTAATTCTTCGATTCCAGATTCTTATAACTATGTGCTGTGTAATACGGCAGGATGTGATAGTACTTTAGTTACCATTTTGGTATTATGCGAATCAAGCGGAGACCTGGAATTTTATAGCGGATTTTCTCCAAACAACGATGGTATCAATGATCTGTTTTATATCCGAGATGTAGAAGCTTATCCAAATAATGTGCTTTCCGTATTCAACCGATGGGGAAATAGAGTCTATTACAAAGAAGGATATGACAATACATTTGATGGAACTTGGGAAAATACAATATTGACTGATGGAACTTATTTTTACGTATTCGATGATGGAAATGGCAATCGATATTCGGGATATGTACAAATAGCTCGGTAATTTTTCTAGAAAAATAAATTAAAAAGGGTAGGGGAATCAAACGATTTTTCTACCCTTTCTTATAAAATAGTCTTGAGAAACATTTTCCCAATAAATCCTTTTAACAAAAAAGTTATTGACTTTGATTATATTTTTTTATTTTTGATTATATTTATTAAAATATATTTCTTCTCAAAACCCGTCATTTAAATATTCCCACTTACCGTTTTTTCCAATTTCCCTATTTTTCCTAAGAAAAATAGGATAATTTATTTTTGTCAAAAATGGATTTTTTTGACTTGATAATTAGTTCCACAATCATATTTTGTGGAAAAAAATTCCCAAAAGTAGATCTAATGAACAGTCAAAAGTCACTTCACTCTATCACACAACTATTGTTATTTTTTATTCTTTTTTCAAATCAAATGATTGCAAAAAGCAACTCCTCTGTTAATTTTAATCATGACACACACACGATAGATATAATAGCTCCAACCGCTATTTGTGATGAATATACAGTTGTAGCTATCGGTCAAGATGGAACTGCAATTGTTCAAGCGATGTCGTTTGATGATGGAAGTACAGATAATGTAGGTATAGTATTGATGGAAGTTCGGAGAATGGATAATCCAGCATGTCCCGGTTTTGACGGGACAGATTTTGGGCCAACTGTTCCATTTTCATGCTGTGATATTGGTTCAATAGTAATGGTAGAATTTAGAGTTTCAGATGCCGCAGGTAATACAAACTCTTGCATGGTAGAAGTAGAAGCTCAAGATAAATTAGTTCCAATTATTAATTGTCCTGCAAATTTGAGTATTCTTTGTACGGAAAATCCAGATCCAAGTTTGACTGGCGAAGCAACTGCAAGTGATAATTGTGTAACGAATGTAAATGTTGCATATAATGATATTTCCATAACTGAAAATGATTGTGGAGAAGGAGTAGTTACAAGAGTGTGGACCGCAACGGCAGGAACAGGAGCCTACAGTACAGCATCTTGTATTCAAATAATTACGATTACAAATCCAAGTTATTTTGAGGAAGCAGATATTACTTGGCCGCTAGATTATACTGCAACAACTTGTGGAGTAGGTATCGAACCAAATGATTTATCTGCGCCTTATGATCGACCAGTTTTGGATGAAGGCAATTGTAATAATGTGGCGGTAGGTCATTCAGATCAAATTTTAGAATTTGGTGGAGCAGATGCTTGTTTGAAAATATTAAGAAAATGGCAAGTAGTAGATTGGTGTCAGGCAGTAAATAATCCTAATCCAACACAACCAGGGCCAGGAGTTTGGCACTATACTCAAATTATAAAAATTATAAATTCTGCAGCGCCAACGATTACTAGTTTTAATGGAGCTGCAACGATAGATAATTACGAGGCAGATTGTGGAAGTACAACTGCGACATTTGAAATAATGGCTGATGATGATTGTACTGATCAAGCACTTCTTGATTACTCTTGGGAGTTTAGCACAGGTCTTTCTGGAAGTGGAAATTCTGCAGTAGGAGCATTTCTAAATGGGAATTATTCTTTGACTTTTACCATCGATGATCAATGTGGAAATACAGTTTCGCAAGTTCATGATTTTGAAGTGAAAGATGCGAAACAACCAACGCCAGTTTGTCTTTTTGGAATAGCAACGGTGGTGATGCCTTCGTCAGGTGCGGTAACTATTTGGGCGTCAGATTTTGAAGAAGGAAGTAGTTATGATAATTGTACAGCATATGATGATTTGAATTTCTCATTTTCGTCTGATGTGAATATGGATAGTATGATTATTGATTGCACGGATATACCAGCAGATGGATTGATTCCAATTAATCTATACGTAACTGATGAAGAAGGGAATCAAGATTATTGTTCGACATTTGTTGCTATGCAAGATCCGAGTGGAACTTGCACAGATCCATTTTATATAGTTACTGGAATGATAGAAAATGAACATCAAGAAGTGATAGAAGAGGTAACAGTTTCATTGAGTAATACAGCAGGAACATTGAGTTCAACCCCCGTAGTTACTGGAGTAAATGGAGTTTATTCTTTTAATTATTGGCCAACAAATGAATATATCATCACTCCTGAAAAAGATATTAATTACCTCAATGGAGTAACCACTTATGATTTGGTTTTAATCGCAAAACATATTTTAGGAACTCAATTATTGGATTCACCTTATAAAATTATTGCAGCTGATGCTAATAATTCAAAGTCAATTACTGCTTTAGATATTGTAAAGTTACGAGCGTTGATTTTGCATATTGATGATGACTTGGAGAATATTGAATCATGGAGATTTATACCTCAAAACTATGTATTTCCAAATCCTAGTAATCCATTTCAAGAAGAGTTTCCAGAGGTATTTCAATATGAAATTGGGATCTATGAGCCAGGAAACTTTGTTGCCATGAAGATTGGAGATGTGAATGGGACAGCTTCCCCAAATAGCTTACTCGGTTCTGATGTACGAACTTTTGATGGAGAAAAAACAATACAATTACAAAATCAAAAGCTGACAAAAGGAGAAACTTTTACAATTGATTTTCGAGTGAAAGATTTTAAAAATATTGAAGGGTATCAGTTCTCTTTTGGATTTGAAAAAGAAGTGGTTGATTTTGTAGATGTGATTCCAAATATAGAAGGATTAAGTGAAGCGAATTTTGGTTTAACGAAATTGGAGGATGGAATAATAACCACAAGTTGGAATAGTTCGAAGGGAGTTGATTTGGAGGAAAATGCCATTTTGTTTTCCATGACTTTTGAAGCTAAATCGGCAGGAAATATTGCGGATGTTTTTCAAATAAATTCTCGATACACAGCTGCAGAAGCATATTCAGGAAATGAATTGTATGCTATAAAATTAGCTTTTGAAAATAATAATCAAGCAAATACAAACACATTCGAGTTATATCAAAATACACCGAATCCTTTTGATGAAGAAACTACGATTAATTTCTATTTGTCAAAATCAGAAACAGTCACTTTGAAAATATACGATATATCAGGTCGAGTTTTAAAATTAGAGAAATTGGAAGGAGTAAAAGGATTAAACTCGAAGAAAATAACCAAGGCCGATTTCGATGCGACAGGAGTACTTTATTACCAAGTTAATACAAGTGAAAGGACGAAAACAAGAAAAATGATCCTAATGGATTAGTAAATGACTCAAGGTAAAGACGAAAAGTGACTAGCAGTTTTTCTACTTCTCCACTTTTCTTAAAGAAAAAAGAGCTAATAAAAATTAGTTCAAAGATGCTTTAAAATCGGTTTTTGGGATGGACTCTTCCAGCTTTTTGGAGGGGGCTTTTTTTATAGGGAGAAAATTAAGATTATAGTAGTAATGTTTTTTTTTAATAAATACGATGATTTAAAATTTGATACTTTCAGTTGAGGTATATTTTACTTAACTTTGTTATCAATTGATTCCCTCGAGGAATTCAATTCATTTCAGTTAAAATTTCCCACATACCGTTTTTAGTTTTAAAAAAATATATCAATAAGGATTTTCTTTATTGATGTCAATTTTTTTGTTGAAAATCAAGATTAGATTTCCAACTGTACTTTTCTCAAAACCTGTATTCCCACTAACCGTAAATTTTTTTAAAAATAGGATACTTCTTTTCCATAGCGGAAAGTAGAAGTAACCCTTTTGTTATTTGACTAAAACATAACTTTTAAGATAAATTTTCAAATTAAAATTTCTCATGAAAAAATTTTACGTTAAACTTCTTTTTCTTTTCTGCTTCTTAGGAATAATCTCTAGTTCATTTGGACAGGTTATTATAACAGAAATTGCTGATCCAGATGATGAATTTGCATGTCGGTATCTAGAATTACATAACCCTAGTGCGGCAGATGTAGATTTATCAACAGGTTGGACCATTCGTCTTTATTCGAATGCAAATACAAATTTTACTGAGACTACACTAACGGGAACTATTCCTGCAGGAGGTTACTATATAATCTGTAGTAATGGTACATCAACAGGGTTTTCTATGTGTTTCCCATCAGCTACATGCAATCAAACGGGAAGTGTAAATAGTAATGGAGATGATAATTTTGAATTGGTAGATGATAATGGCGTAATAATAGATTCTTATGGAATTCCTGGAGTAGATGGAACAGGTACAGCTAGTGAATTTGAAGATGGAAGAGTGGAAAGAGCAACAGGTGTATGTACTGGATCAACACCATTTGATCCTGCTGACTGGAATATTTGTAGTGATGCACCTGGATCATGTGGTCCAATTAGTTCTACAGATGGAATTTTTGACCCAGGGATATGGGAATTCGAATCATCATGTGCACCACCTCCACCTCCAATGCCAACTTGTTTTTATACAGAGGATTTTGAAGATGCGACTGTTGATTATGTATTAAGTCAAGCAGAGTGCAATGATACCAATGGTGATTATTTTACTCGTACAGATGGTTCAAATGTAGGAGGAACTTATAATAATCCAGTTGGAACTTCATTTTTTGCAGCCCAAGATATTGATGGTTCTCCATGTATGATGCCAATGTCTACCATGATATATGATGATTTGGCAATTGCAAATTTTACAAATATTGAATTATGCGTTTACCTAGCTGAAGATCAAGCAAGTAATGGAGATGAAGATTGGGATGCAGGTGATTTTTTACATATTAATTATGATATAGATAACTCAGGTACAACAACTCCTGCCATTTGGGTGGAAGCAGATCCAAGCACATTGAGTGCAACTGGATTTAATGGTTTACCTAGAATTGATACTGATTTTGATGGAGAAGGAGATGGTGCAGAGATTACAGATAATTTTACCCAGTATTGTTTTACACTTCCAGCAACAGGAAGTGTAATGGATATTGAAATTACATTTGCTGTAAATGCTGGAGATGAAGATATCGCAATTGATGAATTAACACTTTGTGGAATTTTTGTTGCACCGACAGAGCCTACTATAAGTCAAACAGATGTAGACGGTGACGGTATCTCAGATATTACTGATCCTTGTGCATGTGATGATCCTGAAAATTTATCAAGTAACGGAGTCGTATATTTCCATGACTTTGTAACAATAATATCTGATCCAGGAGAAACATGGACACTTACAAACTTAGTAAGTGGTAATTTATATGCAATGGATTTGACTACAAATTACGGAGTTGGAACTGCCATTCCAGAAATAGCTCCAGGAGTTTATCAATTAGTTTTTTGGACAGAATCAACAGTTGGATTTAGTGCTGAATTTAATAGAAGTGTAATGCCTGTAACTCCAGCCTTAGCGGCAAGTAGTACTTGTGATGCTTCTCTTTGCTGTGATTTGACAGGTAATATAGTTTCTACCGTTCCTAGTTGTGTAGGAGATTCAGACGGTACTATTTCTTTTACAGGAATTAATTGTACAACATGTGCTGCTGTAGAATATTCAATTGATAATGTTACTTTTCAATCAAGTCCAAGTTTTACAGGACTTACATCGGGTACTTACCAAGTATTTGCAAGAGATACAGAGAATTTCCAATGTACATTTGGGATAGTTGATTTTGATTTAGGGGTTCCTTCGTCATCACCTCCAGTAATTATTTGTCCACCAGCAGATATTATAGTAGAGTGTGATGCTATTCCTACAGCTCCAACTTTAAATGCAGTTGATTTAGGAAATACAGGATTAGAAATATGGATAAATGAATTTCATTATGATAACACAGGAGGAGATGTAGGAGAATTTATTGAGGTAGCTGGGATAGGATGTACTGACTTAACAGGATATACTTTAGAGCTTTATAATGGTTCTAATGGAACTATCTATAACACTACAATTTTGGGAGGTGAAGTCCCTGATGAAGGAGATGGTTTTGGTGCGGTTTCTTTTCCAATATCTGGAATTCAAAATGGAGCACCGGACGGAATTGCATTAGTTCAAAATGGAAATGTGATTCAGTTTTTAAGTTATGAAGGAACGTTTACAGCAACAAATGGTACAGCATCTGGGATGACTTCGACTGATGTTGGTGTTTTCCAACCAGGTTCTAATCCAGTAATGTTATCTCTTCAATTGATGGGGACAGGAACTTCTTATAATGATTTTACTTGGTCAAGTCCAAGTGCTGAAACTCCAGGTGTAATTAATAATGGACAGACGCTTCAAAGTAATGTGGTTGTAGCTTTTAATGAAACTACAGTTGCAGGAGGTTGCGAAGGCGAAAGTACAATTACTCGAGTTTGGACAGCAACAGATGATTGTGGGAATACAATGATTCATGCTCAGACGATTACGGTGGAGGACAATACTGCCCCGCAGGCAGTTTGCCAAAATATTTCTATTGAATTAGATCAAGATGGTAATGCAACGATCCTTCCAAGTGAAATTGATAATGGTTCTTCAGATATCTGTGGAACAGTAACTTTATCATTAAGTCAATCAGATTTTTCTTGTTCTAATATTGGTGACAACACAGTAACGTTAACTGCTACAGATGATTGCGGAAACACTTCAACTTGTACCGCGACGGTAACAGTTGTTGACAATTTACCACCAGTAATGACTTGCCCAAGTGATCAAACAATTCACCTTGATCCAGGAGCATGTGAGCAATTTCTTTCTTATAATGTAACTGCAGTTGATAACTGTGAAGAAATGTTGACCACTACTTTTATTGGTACCACTTTCAATGACAATAATGGCTTCGCAGGAAATATGTTTGATGTTTCTAATATTAGTTCAGGACCGATTATGATTAATTCATTTGACATTCACTTAGGATCAGGTGCTGGAACAAATCATACTGTTGCAGCCTATTCTGTGCTTGGAGGATATGCAGGTAATGAAACTAATGCAGCAGCATGGACCTTGATGGGAGATGTAGCAGTAGTTTCTGCAGGACCAGGAAATCCATCAGCGATGCCCGCAGGAGGTTTGACTATCCAACCTGGTGAGGTTTATGGAATTTATATTTTCCAAACAGATGGAGGAGCAGATATTGATTATACGAATGGAGCAAATACTTATGCTGATGCCAATGTACAAATAGAAACTGGTTTAGGTCGAGGTACTCCAATTTGGACAGGAGGTATTTTTAATCCAAGAACATGGAATGGAAATATCCATTATACTGTTGCAGTTGGTGCTGCGCCAGTTATACAACAAACGGCAGGACTTCCTTCAGGTAGTCCATTCCCAATCGGAACGACTGTAAATACTTGGACTGCGACAGATAATTATGGAAATACAAGTTCTTGTACTTGGGAGGTAACTGTTGTTGAATACGTACCAAGTTCAAATGTAATTAATTGTAATAGTTTAGTTAATATTTCATTAGATGAAAATTGTGAGGCAACAGTTGGGGCTGACCAAATTTTAGAAGGAAATGATTATGGATGTTATGATAACTATGAAGTAGTTTTCGCTAATAGTGGTCTTCCAGTTATCTTGGATGGTTCTCATGTAGGACAAACTTTCGAAGTGATGGTAACCAACCCTTCAGGAAATCCTTGTTGGGGAAATATTTTGGTAGAAGACAAATTGATTCCAGACTTAGTTTGTAGTAATGACTTGACTGTAAGATGTGATGATGATACAGATCCAGGAAGTTCTTTTATTGCGACTTCAGATATGATTGCACCAACTATGTCAGTTGATAATGCAACTGTTTCAGAAACGGTAACTTTCGGAGCAAATAATGGTGATGTTGTTGATGTAGATGTAACGGTGAATAGTGATCATACTTGGGTGGGAGATTTAGTAATTTCAATTACATCTCCATCTGGAACTACAGTAGAATTAATGAATAATATTGGAGGCCCAGGATTAGGATGTGCAGGTGATGGATTAGATTTAGTTTTTGATGATGCAGCAGCATTGACTTATGCTGACTTAGATGGAACTTGTAATAATAACCCCGCAGCGGAAGGTACTTTCCAACCATTGGAGGCATTGTCTGTTTTAAATGGAGAACCCGCTGCAGGTGACTGGACAGTATCTGTTCAAGATTTAGCAGGTGGTGATAGTGGAGATGTAAATGTTACTATTAATCTTTCTGCAAATAGTGTTATTCCTTTCCCTGTTCCAGCAATTGCAACAGTAACTCCAACAGCTGATCCGTTTACCTTTAATGTAGCAGGATTTGATCCATGTGGAAATACAATATTAACATACGCTGATGTTGAATCAGGCGAGTTATGTGATGGAAATGCACAAATAGAAAGAACTTGGACAGCAACTGATGAGTCAGGAAATACAACTTCTTGTACTGAAGTTATTTTTATTACTCCTACAACTCTTGCAGATGTAGTGGCTGATCTTCCAGGAGATATTACAATAGAATGTGGAGATGCATTGCCAGCTCCTTTAACTGACATAGGATGTTCTAATATTGGAATTACTCTTTATGGAGAACCTACCATCATTGATATCTGTGAAGGTTCATATAAAATGTTGAGAAAATATATTTTGATTGATTGGTGTGATAACTCTACTTTAGAGCACTTACAAATCATCAAAGTATTAGATACAGGAGCTCCTATAGTAGATCCAATTGCAGATATGACTATCTCAACTAATTCAAATGACTGTACAGGGTCAGTTCAATTACCAGTAGTGACAGCAACGGATGCATGTTCTTCAACAACAGTATCAGTAACATCTATTTCAGCAGGTACATTGAATGCTGCCGGAACAATAATTTCTGATCTTCCAATAGGAACTCATACAGTAACTTATACTGCAACTGATGGTTGTGGAAATGAAGGAGAAGGAACCTTAACAATTATAGTAGAAGATCAAATTGCACCAATTGCGATTTGTGATGAATTTACCATAGTAGGAATTGGATCAGATGGAAATGCATCAGTAGATGCGATTACTTTTGATGACGGTTCAACTGACAACTGTGAAATCGTAGAAATGTTAGTCAGAAGAATGGACAATCCAAATTGCCCAGGCTTTGACGCAACACCATTTGGCTCATCAGTACCATTTACTTGTTGTGATGTAAATACAACAGTAATGGTAGAGTTCCAAGTAACAGATGCAGCAGGAAATGTAAACTCTTGCATGGTAGAAGTAGAAGTACAGGATAAAATTAATCCAACGATCCTATGTGCACCAAATGCAGATATCGATTGTACAGCGGATTATTTATCAGATGTGATCGTAGGTCAACCATTACCACAATCAGCAATTGATGCAAATGGAGAAGCTTCGGCAACAGATAACTGCCCAGGAGTTGTAGTTACAAATAGTGTGA
Organism: uncultured Saprospiraceae bacterium; assembly: GCA_905480595.1. GTDB lineage: Bacteria > Bacteroidota > Bacteroidia > Chitinophagales > Saprospiraceae > CAJQQY01. The sequence continues at coordinate 17,856 of CAJQQY010000494.1, forward strand.
TTTCAAGTTCAGTAGATTGTGGAGCAGGAACAATTACAATAGTATGGACAGCAACTGATGCAGTCAACAGAACTGCATCTTGTATCCAACGATATTTTGTAACTAATTCAGATCCATTTGTAGAAGCAGATATTACATGGCCATTAGATTATACAGCTAATACATGTGGAACTGGTTTAGAGCCAAGTGATTTATCATCACCATATGACTACCCAGTATTAGAAGATGCAAACTGTAGTAATATCGCAGTAGGTCACGATGACCAAGTATTAGATTTTGGAGCAGCAGATGCCTGTTTGAAAATTTTAAGAAAATGGTATGTAGTTGACTGGTGTCAAGCTGATGGAAACCAAGATCCAACACAACCTGGACCTGGTGTATGGCATTACACTCAAATCATTAAAGTGATTAATTCAACAGCTCCAACTATTTCGTGTGAGCCAGATAATGGAATCAATATCATTCCAAATATTAATGAAAATTGCGAGCCTACTTTTGTTCAATTAAAAGCAATAGGTCAAGATGATTGTACTCCTGCTAATTTGTTAGAATTCACATGGGCATTATCTGATGGTCAAACGGGAATCGGAAATGATGCCAGCCAAAATCTCGAAAATGGAAATTATACAATCACATTTACAGTAACTGATCTTTGTGGGAATTCTTCAGATTGTACTCGTTCATTTTCTGTTGTTGATTCTAAAAAACCAACACCAGTTTGTATTTTTGGAATAGCAACTACAGTTATGCCATCTTCAGGTTCTGTTACGATTTGGGCATCTGATTTTGAAAGTGGAAGTAGTTTTGATAACTGTACTGCTTATGAAGATTTACAATTCTCATTCTCACAAGATGTTACTATAGATAACATTACTATTAACTGTGATGATATTCCTGCAGATGGTTTAGTTCCAGTTTCAATTTATGTAACTGACGAAGCAGGTAACTTTGATTTCTGTTCTACATTTATTAATGTTCAAGATCCTAATGGAGCATGTGCTTCTCCTACAGTATCAATTTCAGGAGTAATTGAAAATGAAGTTCAAGAAGTAATTGAAGAGGTAAATGTGAAAATGATAGATATGAATGGTGGATTGAATTATCCATTAGTTGTAACAGGGGCAAATGGAGAATTTTCATTTACTGGAGTGTCTTCTTCTAATGAATACAATGTAACTCCAACGAAAAATATCAATTATTTAAACGGAGTAACAACATATGACTTAGTATTGATTTCTAAACATATTTTAGGAACTGAACTATTAGATTCTCCATATAAGATATTTGCAGCAGATGCGAATAATTCTCAATCAGTAACTACTTTGGATATTGTAAAATTGAGAGCATTGATTCTTCATATTGAAGATGAGTTAGCAGATAACTCTTCATGGAGATTTGTTGATGCAAATCATATATTTACCAGCCCAATTAATCCATGGGAAACTACAATTCCAGAAGATGTTGATTTAGCGGCTAATGGAGGATATTTTAATCCTGCTAATTTTGTTGCAGTAAAAATTGGTGATGTAAATGGATCAGCTTCTCCAAATAGTTTATTAGGATCGGATACAAGAACACTTGATGGAACTTTAGCAATCCAAGTTAAGGAAACTAAAGTTGAAGCTGGTGAAACATTTACAATTGATTTCCGAGCGAAAGATTTTACGAATATTTCAGGTTACCAATTCACTTTAGGATTTGATCAGTCAGCAATTGAGTTTGTTGATGTGATAACTAACTTAGAAAACTTAGGAACTAACAATTTCGGTTTGACAAAATTAGATGAAGGAGTAATTACTACTTCATGGAATAATTCAAAAGGAATTAGTGTTGATGATGATGCAATTTTATTTTCAATAACGTTTGTTGCTAACAATACAATTACAACAAATGAGATATTTAAAATTAATTCTCGATACACCGCTTCTGAAGCTTATGCTAATAATGATTTATATGATGTAGTTTTAGATTTTA
>CAJQQY010000495.1 GCA_905480595.1 uncultured Saprospiraceae bacterium
ACCATCACCACCAATTTGGAATCTTTATTTGAGAAAAAAGATGATCCTGAGGAAAATGAAGAAGAGGTTTTTCAAAAAGCAAAATGTGAGATTCTACTCGACGGAGAACCATTTTTTGATGGAAAAATAAAAGTGAAGAAACGAGGTGTCACTCGAAAAAAAATATGCGATATCCCTCCCGTGATGATGAAGTTTGGTAAAAAAGAAAAAGCATTTAAAATTAAGTTGGTCACGCCCTGTCAGCAAGATGAAAAAGCTCAACAACTCGTTTACAAAGAATATTTGACTTATCAAATGTATAGCGAACTGACTCCTCATAGTTTCAAAACGCAGTTGGTGCATATTACTTATCACGATAAAAAAGATAAAATGCAGTCCATCGAGACAACTGGTTTTCTTATCGAAGAGGTCAACGAGGCTGCCGAAAGAATGACCGCTAAATTGCTCCAACGCCACGAAAAAATAAAATATCTTAATCAAGACTGTTATCGTTTGTTTACCATGTTTCAATATTTTATAGGCAATACTGATTGGAATTTGAGTAAAAGACATAACATCAAGTTGATTCGCAAACACGATTCGAATAGTCCGATTCCTGTGCCGTACGATTTTGATTATGCGGGCTTGGTAGATGCACCTTACGCCATCCCACATCCTCAGTTGCCTATTAATAATGTGCGTGAACGGCACTTCATGTGGCGAGGAAAAAACTACGATGGGTTTGAAAAAATCATTGCAATATTTGAAGATATGAAACCAACTATGCTAGAAAAAATCGAAAATTTTGATTTACTGGATCAGGAACAAAAAGAAGAAATGCTGGATTATATCGAAAGTTTCTTTTTAGAGTTGAATGAAAATGGTGACTTTACGATTTGATTTATTTTCTGTAAAGTGGTGAAACCTAGATGTAGGATACCTAATTCGATTACACAGATATTGGTAACGAATTTTATCTGCAAGTCAAACAAAAAGCTGCTAATTTCAAATTAGCAGCTTTTTGTTTTTTGTAAATGTATTGTTATTTCGAGAAGATTAAATTTAAAAACTAATTAAATGGAAATTACTGAATAAAAAATAAACTAATTTCCGTATTCAATAATTTGAAGCAGAGGATATTTTTTGAAAAAACTCTTTCAAATGAATATTCTATTTATAGTAGAAATTGGAAAGGAGGAGTTTATTTTATGTTGATTGAAAATAAAAGAATGTTTGGGAAAGTGATAATGAATTGAGGGGGATTTTTTTAATCTTACATTTTATCAATAATTTGGAATATCAATTCTGAGGTAGAGCCATAAGAAAGTCCTTCCTTTTTAGCAAGATCTATTGCTGCTTTGGCTTTTTTAAGAGCTTTGGTATAATTTCCAGTTTTATATAATAATGCTGCATGAGTATCTATATTATAATAGGTTGCATTTAGCTCAATAGAGCGTTCTGCTATTTTGATGGCTTTCAATAAAGCATCAACATCATTGTGCTTATTGTAAGTATGCCAAGCTAATGAATTAAGTTTGGTGGAGCTATTCCAGATTTTATTTAAATTCTCCTTACTAAACTCGTCAACGTTTCCATGATTTGCCGCTGCATCATAATATTCTTCTTCCTCTGTATTCGAAGTGGCACTTGACTCGCCTGATAGATGATTTTCAATAATTTGAATCATTTTTTGTTTGGTCATTGCACCTTCAGTTTGCTCTAGGTTATTACTGTTTTTGATAAACAAATATGTTGGAATAGAAGAAACACCAATTCCATCATCCAATTGGTTTTTGTCCACATCCATTTTATAAAAATCTACTCTTCCCTCATATTTTTTTTCCAATTCTTTTAAAATAGGATTCATCCTTTTGCAAGGGCCACACCAAGTGGCATAAAAATCTAAGATGATTAATTTATCATTATTGACAAGGAGTTTACTTTCTGCATTGTCATCGTTAATTTCAATTTGAGCAGAAGTAAAAATCGTAGGTAGGCATAAGAATGCTAAAAGAAAGTATTTCATTAGTTATAATTCATTGGTTAAAAAAAAGTTACCATTAAGAATTATACCTAATTCTATGCCATTATAATATTGTAAATATTGGTTTTTTTAATCTTTCAAAATTAAAGCAAACTTCAAATTAACCGCATGCGATACCTTGCTAGTAGTGTCAAATATCTTGAATTCTCTAGTTTTATTTAAGTGCATTAAATTTTTTTCTGAAATATTGAACAAAATACAATTAATTGTGTTACATTTAAAAATGATAGCATAGCTATCGTTTTTATTTTAATCACTATTATAAAATAATCGAAACATGGAAAAGGAAAACAACTCATTTAGCCTACTTAAATTGTTAAAAACGGTATTTAAACCAAAGAAATCTTCTGAAAAGAATGGGCCACGAAAGCGAGAGCGTTGGATGTATAAAAATGAATGAATAATAAAAAATTGGATTAACAAATCCGAATCGAAACAGCATAAGCTGGTTACCAAAAACTCGAATTAAAGGTCGCGTAATTTCATAATTAACGCGACCTTTTCTTTTGAGAAAATAAAATTATAAACATCTTCAAATCTCCCCGACCAAAATACCTGTTATAAACCTGTTAACCATTTCCCAAACAAAGCATCATCATCATTTTTTATCTAGCTTTGGTTCATCAATCAAAACCAATTCAACGATAACAAAAAAATGATGAAAAAAAGCCTAACAATTATCCTACTCTTTTTTGGTTCTACTTTTTTATTAGGTCAAGTCCAAGAACATTTATTCTTTTTAGAAACAGATACTACTTGGAGACAAGAACAATTTATTTTCCCTATTCAGCATGCAAGAGATATTGATTACGAAGGAGTGGAAGATGCGAGATTTCCAGTAGGCTGGGAGGAACAAGACAGTCCTAATTTTTGGTCTTATGTTTTTGCTTGGGATATAGAACATGATGGAGCACTTACTGCAACTGAAATGGAAGTTGATTTGCAAAAATATTTTAAAGGCTTAATGAGAGGGAATGAAACAAGTGTGGAAATTTCCAAAAAAAATACAACCGATAACAAAACTCATTTCACCGGAGCAGTCAAGACGTTTGATAATTTTTTTACGAAAAAGCCGATGACTTTACATGTAGAGGTAGATCAAATATATTGCAAAGAGAAAAAGAAATCAATTATCCTTTTTAGGTTTTCCCCAAAAGAATTTGGGCATAAGGTTTGGAAAAAATTGGCTGAACCAACACTACCCGCTGAGATGCTCGCCTGCCAAGAAACCAAACAGCAAAAGATTTATGACCTCGTCAATGCCTGTACTGAATATGGCCAATTTAATGGATCTGTCTTAGTTGCAGAAAAAGGAAAAGTCATTTATAAAAATGGTCTTGGAAAGGCTAATATGGAATGGGATATTCCGAACAAAGCAGATACCAAACATCGATTAGCTTCTGTCACTAAACAATTTACAGCAATGGCAATTGTTCAATTAGCTGATGAAAATAAATTAAAATTGGATGCACCCATTACAACTTATTTACCTAATTATCCAAAAGCAAATGGAGACAAAATAACGATTCATCATTTATTGACGCACACTTCTGGACTTCCAAATTATACGTCATTTGATAACTATCGAGAGACCATGTTAAAGTATCATAGTCCTATGGATTTAGTGGGGTTATTTGTAGACTTACCACTTGAGTTTACGCCAGGAGAAAAATTTGCCTATAGCAATTCAGGTTATGTTTTACTAGGTGCTGTCATAGAAAAAATTACTGGGAAAACGTATGAGCAAGTTTTGCAAGACCAAATATTTTCTCCACTTAAAATGAATAATTCAGGGTTTGATAAGAATAGCAAGGTCTTAAAAAATAGAGCTTTAGGTTATAATAAGGTGGTAAATTCTTATGAGAATGCTAGCTACATTAATATGACTGCGGCATATGCTGCAGGAGCTTTGTACTCAACAGTTGAAGATCTCTATTTGTGGGACCAAGCTTTATATACAGAGCAGTTGGTGTCAAAAAAGTATATGGATTTAGTGTTTGGAAAACATATTCTTGCATGGGGAGGAGGACACTATGGCTATGGTTGGGAATTAGGTAATCTACGGATAGGAAATACCAGAGAAGAATCAGAAACGATTGCTCATAGTGGTGGTATAAATGGTTTTAATACTCGGATTACTCGTTTCCCTGCTGACCAGTCAGTAGTGATATTATTGAACAATACTAGTGGTGCGCCACTTCATGATATGACTACTGCAATCAATGGAATTCTTCATGGCAAACCATATCTTTTTCCTAAAAGATCTGTGGCATATACTTTACTAGATTCGATAGAAAAGAATGGAATTGCCGAAGGACTTTTATTCTACGAAAAAATCAAAAAGTCTGATGAGTATCAGCTCAATGAAAATGAAATGAATTTATCAGGTTATCAATTGTTAGGATCTGGTAGGGTAGAAGATGCAGCAGCCGTTTTTAAATTAAATGTAGAATCATTTCCCAATTCCTTTAATGTTTATGATAGTTATGGAGAAGCACTTTTGGTACTTGGAGATTCGACTCAAGCAATTGAGAATTATAAAAAATCTGTGCAACTCAATCCTGATAATGAAAATGGTATTTTGATCTTGAAAGGACTAGGAATAGATACCAACTCCTTGATTACAAAAGTTCCAGTTGAGCATTTGCAATTATTGGCAGGTGAATATAAAGCTACTAATCAAAACAGAGATTGGAAGATTGTGATTGAGGAAGTAGATGGAAAATTATTTGGTAATGACGGAGGTTACAGATATAAATTAAATCCAGTTGGTAATGATAAGTTTATCAATCCAGATGATGGAGCGAGTTTAGTTTTTGATGCTAAAGATAAGGAGGCGATTACGTTTTTGATATTTGGGAGGGTGACATTTGAGAAAGTGAAGTAAAATAGTTTTTACTAAGATTTTTTATCCGTCAGTTTATAGGTATCACAAGAAGCTGCTAACTTTTAGTTTAGCAGCTTCTTGTTTTTTTTGTAAGACAATATGGAATTTTTTAACTTTAAAAATTTTTAGTAATTAAAATAAATAATAATTCAATGATTACAATTTCAAAAGAAGAAGGAAATTTTCACTTTAAAGTGGAAGGCTTACACAAATTATGGGCTTTAAAAAGTCAACTAACAATCCCTGTTAACAACGTAGTTCGAGCTTATCAAGATAGAGATGCATTGAGTGGTTGGAGGAAAGGAATTAGAATGCCGGGGACTTATGTGCCTGGACTTATTACAGCTGGTACTTTTTATAAATCTGGCGAAAAAATATTTTGGGATGTGGTCAATAAAGACAATGCTATAATTATTGACTTAGAAGATGAGAGTTATAAGAAGTTAATCATCGAAGTAAAAAATCCATTGGAAGCAATTGATTTTATTAATGATGGGTTGGAGTTTGTTTAATTTTCCAGTAGAAGATGGTGAGACAGAAGTATTATTGATTTCCATTTGCAAAGACAAAGGGAGTACTTTGGTTAGGAACGGATAATGCAGGAGTGTTTAAATTTAATGGAAAAATCTTTGAAAAATTTGAAATTGGTGGGTAATATAGCCCTGCTACTCCATCTCTATATATAATACATTAGACTATTTTTTTATATCTTTGGAATGTTTCAAAGGATTGAACAAAATTATTTATGATCCTTCAGTTGTTCACTTCAATTTAAAAACCAAAGATAACTTAACATTATGCCATTCCCCTCAATCCTCAAAAGAAAAAAAAGTTCAAAAACTTATCTCAAGCGAAAAGATTCTTTCCGAAAATTGATGTCTAAAAAGGCCAAGAATCTTATAAAAGGAGACTTAGATGGAGATCCTCGCTCTATAGAAACGGATAAACACAAATCAACTATCTGGAAAGATGATGAAGGAACTAAAGTCATCTTAAATTTTAAAAATGTTGACAAATGGAAATCCTCTCCTAACTCATGGGCAAAAGGCATGGCTTCTGATCTAAAGAAACAAAATATTAATAAGGATAACTTTGTTCAAACTTTAATTATTGAAGGAGATAATAATGAAGCTTTTAGGAAATTAGCTATGGCGCAGATTAAAAATCTTAATGAGATAGTTAGTGATAAGGCGAAGAAAGTAAAGCTTGCTTTTAAAGAAGAAACCCAAAGTGGGAATAAAATTCTATTAACCTTTAACCTTGAGAAACCAGTTGCCCAACAAGCCATGGTTTTACCAAAGATTAAAAAAAATGACGGCGAGATAGATGCCCAGGCTCGAATACGTAACCTAAAAGAGAAATGGGATAGTGGCACAATTGATAAGCGCAATATATCTGATGATGATAAAGATAATATTGAATTATTCTTGAATATGGTTGGCGAGGCTAGCAGGCAATGGGCTGATGCAAATAATTCACCTTCTGCCAAGGATTTACTTGAGTTAAATAAGTTTTACAATCTGATTGAAAGTGGAGATGGAGAGAATTTCTCTAAACTATTGGATGGCGATGAAGTGGTTCCTAAAGCTGAAGATTTTCTCAAAGCGCATCAGGAAAAGTTAAAATCTGTAGAACAACTTATGCAAGATCAATCAGCAATCTTTGGGGCAAGTGATTATGCAAAAAAGCTTGGAAAAGAGGTGTCCGTAAATCAAATAAAAACCAAGGCAAGAGTTGGTGCAGAAACAGTAGGAGTAGGAGCTTTAGGACAATTAGTTCCGGGAGCTGGACAAGTTGTTGGTTTTGCCAAATTATTAAATCGGATTAGATCTAACAATAAGCATATTAAACAGTTAAAATATATAAAAGGAGAAGCAGAAGGTGCTAGCCCAGAAATTATAAAAATTTTGGATAATGTTATTAGTAGAAAAGAGAAGAGGAACATTCAGGCAGGGGTCGCCGTAGTTCCCGCTTTAGGACTTTTAAATACTGGGAGGTCAGTATTAAAAGGAGCCTACAATAAAGCTACAGGTAAAATTAGTGAGCGAGTAGATCATGCCACGCTGTTAATCAATAATGCCATGCAAAATCCAAGTGTAATAAATACAAAGATCTCCAAACAAATTATTCTGGAGTTGGTAGGTAAAGATGTTTATCCGCAAATAATTATGACCATAAAAGGCAATGAATTACTTTCTGATAAAATGAGAACTACTGTATAGTGCTAAAAGAAATCACATACCTCATTGTTATAAAAAGATAAAGTTTCTATGTGGCAATGTCCTATCTGCGAGCGATTATTTAAAACCCCCAACCAATCTCATTCATGTGTTGAACAAGATCTTGGAGTTTTTTTTGAAAATAAACCAGACAACTTAGTCATTGCCTTCGATAGTTTGATGACCTCAGTTTTAAACTGGGAACCCAACAGCGTAGGTGTTTCTAAAAATGCGATTATTTTTACCAACAAAAAAGCATGGCTAATCGTCAGACCAATGACTAAAGAATTAGATGTGAAATTTTATTATGATGAATCCTTAGATGGAGATATTTTTAAAAAAATAACTTTTTGGGGAGGTAAATATGCACATCATATTCGAATCAGAGATGAAGTGGAAATAACTTCTGAAGTGTTAGATTTTTTAAAAATTGGATTTGACTTTGCGTTGAAATAATGATGTCATTCAATTTCGAAACTTGATGAATTAAATTTATTTTACCTCTATCCAAATATTAAAACTCACTCAACCATGTCTTCAAAATATTTGTTTTTTCTTCTCCTATTACCCATTTCCCTTTTTTCTCAAAATCCAGATTTTCGCAATCCGCAAGGAACTCGTTTTTCCTTTGGCGTTGAAGAGATGCGAACAGCATCAATAACTTCAGGTGATCTTGATGCGGATGGTGATGAAGATATTATCATTGCAAATGGAAGACATTGGACAGCTCCTAACGAAGTGTTTTTAAATAATGGAAAAGGAGGTTTTACGGTCTCTTTTGATTTGGGATTTTATCAATCAACCAGTTATGCGGCAGAGGTTGGCGACCTCGATGGCGATGGTGATTTGGATATTGCAGTTGGGAATGACAAAGCACCCAATCGACTTTTTTTTAATGATGGAAAAGGGAAATTTGAAGAAGGAAAGACTTTTGGAAGAATCTATTCTAATACTCGAAATATTGCTTTAGCTGATCTTGACCAAGATGGTGATTTGGATATTTTTATTACCAATCGAAGAGAACTAAATGAAATATGTATCAACGACGGGAAAGGGAATTTTGAAAAAATTATAAACTTTGGGGAATCAGATGATGCGACAATTGATGTAGAAATTTTTGACATAGATAAAGATGGTGACCAAGATTTGATTTTAGCTAATCGTGATAAGCAACAAAATTATATTTACCTCAATGACCAAATGAAGTTTGAAAAAAAGATTCCTTTTGGAACAGGCAAAGATGAAACTAGAAGTGTTGCGATTGCGGATGTCAACAATGATGGTTGGAGCGATATTATTTTAGCGAACATTGGAGAAACTAATTCCATTTGCTTTGGAGATGCTTCTATGACTTTTCAATATAGGATTGAATTAGATCCAGCTCAAGATCTTTCCTTCTCATTGGATGTTGCAGATTATGATCAGGATGGAGATATGGATATTTTGGTGGGGAACAGCGACGAACCTAATCGACTTTATCAAAATTCAGGAGATGGGAAATCATTTAAAATGATGTTGATGAGTTCCAAAGAATTCGATACTTATGATATTCGTTTTGTGGATTTGAATAAAGATGGATTTAAAGATGTGGTTGAAGCAAACTCGAATGCTTTGAATGTGTATTATATTAATCGAGTTCCAAGACGTAAAAAATGATCGACAAACTTAAACCTACTCAAATAATTTATTTTGCAATTGTAATTTTTATTGTTTCATTCTTTCTTTCGTCTTATAATGCAAGAAATGGAGCGGAGGAAAATTTTGTTCAAAAATCACTACAATTTATTATTGAAAATAAGGATAACCAATACATCGAATTTCATTTATTCATCAAAATATAAGTGAAGGTATTCCAATGAAAAGTCATTTAATTCTCGATTCACTTTTAAAGGAGAAAGGATTTGTTGAATTGAGTTCGGGAAGAGGTAATTATCCACCACGTGGACCAAGGATAGTATCTAAAATACTTAAGAAGGCAGACTGTTACTGTGAGGTAAATTTAATTTACTATTCTACCGTTTTTGAAAATAAGTATGAAATGGCGGAAAGGGTTAAATGTATGGATGAAGCAGATTTCAAAAAAGAAAATTCGAACTAAGCATTTCCAAAAAATCTAATTGTGAAAACAATTTCATTCTCTCTAAAATAATAGCATGTTTTCTACAATGTCTAGCATATGATGATCAAGTCTAGTGAATAGTGACAACTAATCGTTATCTTTAATGTCTACAAGTCGATACATATAAAATCAAAAATAAAATGAAAACATTACCTTTTATCCAAAAGGCAACAATGATTTGTTGCTTCATCCTTTTTATATCTCACCTTAATGCTCAAAAACAAATTTCTGGAACTGTTGAAGATGCCAAAGGAGCACTTGCTTATGTCAATGTGCTGTTGTTACAGCCATCTGATAGTTCGCTAGTCACAGGAAATTTGACAGATGAAAAAGGTGTTTTTCAGTTAGATGATATTGAAGCAGGAGAGTATTTATTGCAAACCCACATGGTTGGTTTTCAAAGTCAATACTCGGAAAAGTTTTCCTTAGAAGACAAATCTGGAGTTTATAATTTCCCAACAATTACTCTTCTAGAATCTACGTCAGAGCTTAACGAAGTTCAGGTCGTAGCGAAACGAGCATTAATCGAACAAAAGATAGATAGAATGGTCGTGAATGTTTCTAATAGTGTTACTTCAGCAAGAAATACAGCATTGGAAATTTTAAGACGTTCACCAGGAGTTGTTGTTAACCCACAAACTAATTCTATTTCGATGAGTGGAAAAGATGGAGTAATAGTGATGATGAATGGAAAAATTTCAAGAATTCCAATGGATGCTTTAATTGCAATGCTCGATGGAATGAGTTCAGAAAATATTGATAAAATAGAGTTGATTCATACTCCGCCTGCTAATTTTGAAGCAGAAGGAAATGCAGGGTTCATCAATATTGTTTTAAAGAAAAATCAAAACGATGGTTTTAATGGTGGATATACGTTGAATGCAGGCTATGGAAAAAAGGAAAAATTAGGAGGTAGTATAAATCTCAATTATCGAAAAAACAAAGTAAATGTTTTTGGAGATTATTCTTGGAATTATAATAACAATCCGCAACTATTCACCAATTATCGAAGCTTTCAATTTGAAGGAAACACCATAGAAAACATTGGAGAAAATGTAAGAGATGAAACGAGTACTCATGTGCATAGTGGACAAATTGGAATGGATATCCAATTGAGCGAAAAAACAGTTTTAGGAGTTTTAGGTTCATGGCTAGATCGAAATTGGGATATGGATGCCCTGAATCAAGTTCGAATTCAAGAAAACGGAACATTAATAAGTAGATTAAATATTCCCAATGATGAACAAAATCATTCCTATCGAATACTCGGAAATATTAATCTGCAACATCAAATAGACAAGAGTCAAAAGATCAACTTTGATATTGATTATGCCTATTTCTATAATGATAACCCATCCTATTACCAGACTCAAACTTTTGATGGTGGTGATAATTTATTAGAGGAAATGGAATTTCGAGTTTCGAAAGTTACCCCGATGGATATTATAGTTTCGAAACTTGATTACTCCAAAACTATTAATGAAAATATAAGTTTGGATATTGGAATTAAGGGGACAATGACTGCTTTTGACAATGATGTTTTGGTAGAAGACAAAATTGGGTCGGAATGGGTAAGAGCAGCATTTTTTTCTTCTGAGGCCAATATGACAGAAAATATTGCAGCAGCCTACACTAGCCTTTCTTGGCAAATTTCTGATAAAATAAATTTAAAGTCAGGTCTTCGTTATGAATACACAGATGTCAATTTAAGTAGTACTGAAGAACCAGATTTGGTAGATCGAGAATATGGGAGACTGTTTCCAAGTGTTTTTCTTTCAAACAAAATGAACGAAACAAATACCATTCAGTTTTCTTATAGTCGCCGAATTAATAGACCTAGTTTTACACAGCTCGCGCCATGGTTTTATTTCCAAGATCCTAATACTGTGAATACTGGAAACCCTGAATTGCAACCTTCTTTGACAGATGCTTTACGAGCTAATTACATTTGGAAAACATTTTCTTTAAGCGCAGAGTATGCATATACTGATGATGCGATTGGACGTTTTCAACCAGAAATAGATCAAGCTACCAATACACAGGTTAATGGTGCTAAGAATTTTGTAAGTGCTCAAAATGTATCTACTACACTTTCCATTCCTTTGAACATAAATAAATGGTGGAGCCTTAGAACAAGTTGGACAGCTCAATGGAATGAAGTTGTAGATAAAATAGATAACCAGGAAGTTAAATTCCAGCAAAGTACTTGGTATGTAAATGGTTCATCTACGATCACTTTACCAAAGAAATATTCTATAGAATTGTCAGGTACCTATTTTGCTCCTCAATTAATGGGCTCTGTAATTTGGGAATCTTTTAATACTGTCAACTTAGGTGTACAAAAAGAATTTGGGAATGGTTCTCGCCTTGGATTTTCTGTCAATGATATTTTCCTTGGAGGAAATTGGAGAGGACGGTTGGAAGATCCAAGTGTTGATTTTATTTATGAAGGATACTATGGATTTTCCGAAAGAGTATTTCGATTAAATTATTCACATCGATTTGGAAATCGTAAAATAAAAGGAGCAAGAGAACGAGCAACAGGTGCTGCAGAAGAAATTAGAAGAACTAATTGATGGTTTACGTATTAACTTTTCTAAGTTATCAATAAAAGATAACAATCAATTTTGTACAAATATAAAAGCTCTATCATCAATTGATGATAGAGTTTTTTTTGTACAAAAATCAACTCCTTTTATTCAAAAGTTTATTTTTTCTATTAAAAATGGAAAGAAGTTTGCCTTTATAGTTGAGATATGCTTATTTCTAAGTTTTATATATTTGCAAAATATTTTATGTATAAAATTTGAACTAGAGATAGTTAATTCTATATGTTCAAGTTTCACTTTATTGAATTAAATTAATCTTAAATGAAAAAGACAATTTTACTATTTACTTTAACCTTACTTTTCTTTGGATGTAAACAAGATAATAGTTCAAAGCAATCACCAAGTCCAACGGAGGTTACAGAACCTCAAGGGGTGGATAATATAGCCTACAAATGGGGACAAATGGCATTAACAGCCACAGCTAATGATACCGAAAAGTTTAAGCCTAGGCCAACGATTACTTCTCGATATTTAGGATTAATATTCGTTTCAGTTTTTGATGCGTGGTCAAAATACGATGAAAAAGCAATTTCTGTTTACCTAAACGGTGTTGATCGACGACCTACTGAAGAGCATACTTTAAAGAATAAAGAAATTGCTGTTAGTTATGCTGCATTTAAAGCAATGAATGAATATTACTATTCAGATAAAGAGTTGTTCAGTAAGTTTATGAAAGAACTTGGTTTAGATCCGACTAACGATTCCTTAGATCCAACGACTCCTGAAGGAATTGGAAACTTAGCTGCTCAGGCAGTAATTGAAGCAAGAAAAGGGGATGGAGCTAATCAATATGGAGAGGAAGAAGGATCAGCTGGAAAAGCTTATTTCGATTATACAGAATATAAACCGGTAAATTCAGCTGATGAAAGTGTCGATGCTAATCGTTGGCAGCCAAAGTATTTTTCTGATGGGGAAGGAGGTAAATATGCACCTGCTTGTTTAACTCCTTACTGGGACAAAGTGATACCAATAGCATTAAAGTCAGGTGACCAATTTCGTCCAGGACCTCCGCCAATGATTGGTTCTGAGCAATTGAAAAAGGAGGTTCAAGAGGTTCTCGAAATGCAAGAAAAATTAACGGACTACCAAAAAGCATTAGTAGAATTTATGCGTGATGGTCCACAATCAGTTCAACAGGCAGGGCATTGGTTGAAATTTGCCCAAGATGTTTCTCGGAGAGATAATCATACGATTGATCAAGATGTAAAAATGTATTTCTACAATCAAGTAGTTGCAATGGATGGATTTATTGCATCATGGGATTCAAAGATGTTTTATGATTATGCTCGACCTTATGCATTAGTACATGAATATTATGATAAGCAAAAAATAAAAGCTTGGGGAGGTGAAGGTAAAGGAATGATTGAAATGGACGGGAGTCAATGGAGACCATATTCTCCTGAGACATTTTTATGTCCTCCATTTCCAAGTTATGTTTCTGGTCATAGTACAATTAGTGGAGGTTGCGCAGAGGCCTTGAAAATGTGGACAGGGAGTGAGACTTTTGGTTCTGAGGCAAAATTAGTTGCTGGATCTATGACGGAACCTGATAATTTAGGAGATACTGTAACTTTGAATTTTCCCACTTTTACGGAGACTGCAGAAATGGCTGGGATATCAAGAGTTCTTGGTGGATATCATATTCAAGCGGATAATGTAGCAGGATTAGAATTAGGTAGAGATGTGGCAAAAGAAGTCTGGAAATTTTATAAAAAACATGTTGGAGAGCAATAACAAATTTTGATATTTTATAAAAACAAAAAACTCGACTATCGAAGGATAGTCGAGTTTTTTGTTTTAGACACCAGTTAGTCTTTAAAATACTGTTGCAAAAATACTCCTAACTTACCCACACTTTTTCCAGCATAAAAAACCTTTAAAACTTTCTTGTCAGGTGACAGGATAATATAACTTGGTTGTCCTTCATCGTATCCCAATTTCTTTTTGAAGATTTCTTTTGGTGGTGCATCATCTTGTACATTCGTCCACATCATTGCATTTTTCTTTGCAAAATTTTTGACTTCCACAGTTCGACTATCATTGTAAATGCTGATAATGTTTAATGGATATTGCTTGTAAAATCGTTGCAAGTATTTATTGTTTTGCGTACAAGCTTTACAATCCATTTCTCTTAAATCAATAATGGTCAACTTGTCTAATTCATCGTGTAAGTTGAACCTTCTTTTGTGAACATCTTTGATGGAAAGATTTGGAACAGTTTGACCTTCTTTAAATCCTTCCGTGGTAGAAGCGGATTTTGCAGTAAACCAAATAACGTTTCTCTTCTGTTGACTAAAAGCAGCAGACGAAACGAAAAATAAAATCATGATTGATAATAAAAACCTCATGGTTAGTTGTTTTTAGGATGAGTAAATAGAAGTTGTTTTAAGTCACTTATTTAAAGTTGGTTCCTATGTTCAATCCTAATTATAACGAAGGTAAACCATTTCGCTACAGGTATTTTTTGTAAGAAAATTATCAAATAGCCAACTTCTGAGGTTTAGTTTATTCAAAAAGGAAAGAAAAAATTTGCTTAATGAAGCCTGTAAAATACTTACCTTTGCGCATCATTACTCGAAAATAAATTGTCAAAAAATTCATGATTGGTAAGGACATTAAGAAAGCAATTGAAATTCTGAACAAGGAACAATTGGTCGCAATACCTACAGAAACGGTCTACGGACTCGGAGGAAATGCGCTAAGTAGTAAAGCAGTTGCAGAAATATTTAAGGTGAAAAATCGACCAAGTTTTGATCCACTAATTATTCATACTGATAGTCTTGAAAAGGTGGAAAAATATGTAAAATCTATTCCCGAAAAAGCGATGCTTTTAGCTCGTGAATTTATGCCAGGTTCGCTCACCCTTTTGCTTCCTAAAGAAGATATAGTTCCAGACTTGGTAACCTCTGGTTCGCCATTGGTAGCAGTTAGATTGCCTCACCATCCGATGACTTTGGAGTTGTTGAGTAATTTAGATTTTCCATTGGCCGCTCCAAGTGCGAATCCATTTGGATACATTAGCCCAACCTCTGCTCAGCATGTAGATAATCAATTAGGGAAAAAAATTCCTTACATCCTTGACGGTGGATCTTGCGAGGTTGGATTGGAATCAACCATCATTGGTTTTGAGGGAGAAGAAGCAATAGTTTATCGGAAAGGAGGCTTAGCAGTTGAAGCAATTGAAGCAGTAATCGGATCGGTAAAAGTACTCAATCATTCTACCTCTAATCCTAAGGCTCCAGGTCAATTAAAAAGCCATTATGCACCGCAGACTCCTTTCCAAATTGGAAATCCAAACGAACTTTTTAATGAGCATAAAGGGAAGAAAATTGGTGTAATTTCTTTTTCAAAAGAATATGAACAAGTCCCAGCAGAGAATCAGGTAGTTCTTTCTGCATTAGGAGATTTTTCCGAAGCAGCCAGAAATCTTTTTGCAGGTATGCGCCATTTAGATAGTTTGAATTTAGATTTGATAATTGCAGAGTTGCTTCCTGAAAAAGATTTAGGAAGAGCAATTAACGATCGTTTAAAAAGAGCAGCTGCTTAAATAGTTTTTGGTTCTATGATACATGATACTTTGAAATAAATCCGAAGATATTGAATTTGAATAAACTTGGTCGAAATAAAAAAGGAATGAAATAATCATGAGTACCTTTTTTGGATAAACGAACGTATAAAAAATGGTATAGCTGCTGCTAAATCAAGAGGTAAGAAGATCTCTTATGAAATAATAAATAAATGTGCTCAAAATATTTGAAAAAGAAAGCGATAGGTTTATCCCCCGTTTTTCCTAAATTTATTTCTTTAGCAATAAAGAATGCTGTCGTATATTTCTTATTGACTCTCTTAGGGTTAGCAGTATTAAGTTATGGGCTTTTTCATAATAGTTCTCAGAAAATTATAACATCTTCCGAGCAACAGCTTGTTCAAGCAGCTAATATTGTAAATGTCAAATTTACGTCCTATATAAAAAATATTCAAAGGGATATTACCTATTTAGCACAAAGCCCTTTTTTGAATAGTTTTGTTTTGGATGAAGCACCTGCTAAAAAAAAGTTGCTATCCTCAGAGTATTTAGCCTTGCTAAAAAGTAAGCCGGAATATGCTCAAATTCGGTTAATAGGAGTTAAGGATAATGGGAAAGAACTAATACGAGTTGAGCGACTTGTAGATGAATGCATTCTAGTCGAACCTACTAAATTACAACAAAAAGGAAATAGGCCTTATTACAAAGAAGCGATCCAATTACCTAAAGACTCTTTTTTTTTTAGCCCAATTGATCTTAATAGAGAATATGGAAAAGTAAGTATTCCTTTGATACCAACTCTTCGTATTGCGAGTCCTGTTTTTCATAATGACGTCGTTTTTGGTATTGTAATTATTAATGTAAGTTTGGAATCTGTATTTCAGGAGCTTAACCACCTAGTTGGAGAAAACTTCAATTTAAAACTAATAAATAACCTAGGCTATTTCCTTCTACATCCTGATAAGGAGAATACATTTGGTTTTGAATTCGGAAAACCTACTTCCTTTTCTTCCGATTTTGGGACATCATTCGGTAGTATCCAGTCCCTCGTAGAAAATAATTCTTTTGTACTTTTTAGAGAAAATGATTTACTATATGCTTTCCAAACCTTATTTTATCCTAAAACAGATTACCAACTTTTTGCTACCATAGGTGCTAATAAAGATACTATACTTGCCGATTTCTATACTTGGCGTTACAATATTATTATATCCACTTTCGTGCTTTCTATTATAATTTTGATAGTGATTTTGGGCTACATGCAGCGGCAGGCTAGTGAGCTTAAAC
>CAJQQY010000496.1 GCA_905480595.1 uncultured Saprospiraceae bacterium
TTTGGAAACCTAGTCATTTTGATCCTTCTAAAAAATATCCCATCATAGATCATAGTTACACCGGGCCACATACCCAAGTGTATCCTAAATCTTTTGTTGAAGGAATATATAACCAAGCTTTTGCGGAGTTAGGTTTTATTGTGATAGAGGTGGATGGAATGGGAAGTTCAGGGAGATCAAAAACTTTCCATAATCACTCCTACAAAAACATGGGCATGAACCTCCAAGGACATGTCCTAGCTATGAAACAATTAAGTAAACGATTTAGTTGGTTAGATATTGATCGTGTAGGAATCTTTGGACATTCAGCTGGAGGTTATGATGCAGGACATGCTGTTTTGCAATTTCCTGATTTTTATAAAGTGGCGGTTGCAAGTTCAGCGGATCATGATTTTCGAATGGAAAAAGCATGGTGGCCTGAAATGTATATGGGGTGGCCGGTGGACTCTACTTATCATCAAGTTTCCAATATTACGATGGCCGGTAATTTAAAAGGTAAATTATTATTAGTGCATGGTGGGTTGGATGATAACGTCAATCCTTCTGCTACTTTTAAATTAGCAGAAGCGTTAGTGGATGCGGATAAGGAATTTGATTTATTGATTTTACCTAGTCAAAAACATGGTTATCGAGATCCGCAACATTGGAAGTATTTTACTAAAAAACGTTGGAATTATTTCGTGGAGCATTTGATGGGAAAAACTCCGATTTGGGAATTGGATTGGTTGGATTAATTTTTTATTATTTTACATAGTATAATTAAATATGCCAGATTTTAAAAAATCTGGCATATTCTAAACCTTGCATATTTTATACTTCCCACCTAAGACATGTTTTCACTATTCATTTGGTTTTACGATATTTCTGATTTCGTCATCCATACCTGTCATTTGCCAATGCCCTAATGCAATTGGAATATTACCTATAGAATTTAATTGGTCAAAAAAATCTTGTAACTGAAATGGTTCTTTTTTTAATTCTTTCATCCTTGCAAATTCAGCCATAGCATTCTCGACGAGGTATTTTCCAGTTATGTAGCTTGTACCATATCCTGGCTGACGAAGATAAAGATGTTGTTCAAAAAGGAGAAGTTCTTTTTCGGTTTTCATCCAACCTCTTGGAGTATATTCTGAATGAATCCCACCTGCTTCTTCCATAGTCATTTCATTAGCATGTGCATATAGCGACCCGAGTCCACGAGCAGCACGTTGAGCGATCATGATATAAACTATTTCCTTCACTCTAGGATCATCATCATACAAACCTGCTTGCATAAACATTTCTTCAACAGCAGTTGCTACTCCTTCATTGCGAGAATCGAAAATATTATACAATAGTGGAGCGCGACGAATTTCACTTTGATGAGGTTCATTGTCCATTCGAGCTAATTCAAACCAATGATAAAAATGTGAATACAATG
This sequence comes from uncultured Saprospiraceae bacterium, assembly GCA_905480595.1. Lineage (GTDB taxonomy): Bacteria > Bacteroidota > Bacteroidia > Chitinophagales > Saprospiraceae > CAJQQY01. The sequence continues at coordinate 1,421 of CAJQQY010000496.1, forward strand.
GGCGAGGATCATAGTGCGCCGTGATCCAGAAAAAGTTACGAGTCTCCTCCGGAATAAATTGTCCAAGGTGTACTCGCAATGCTGGATCAAAATATTCTTTGACCGTGACGATGTCATCATCTTCCAAAAAGTTCATCAGACTTACTGCGGATCGTTCTGCCAATTCATCATAAGCCTTCGGAGAGTCGGCAGCAGAAAGTTCTGGTAGTTTTCGATTTCTATGTTCTTCTAATTTAAGAGCAGACCATGCACGAGCTAATTCTCTTTTGAGGATCATCACTTCATCTTCCCAAGTTAAAGGAACTAAGTGAACATTTTTCAAATACCAAGTATAGTTTTCTTTGCCAATGCCGGAGGGACCAGTTTTGGTTTTCGCTTCCACTTCCAACCATTCAGCAAATTCATTTGTAGAAGTAATGGCAGCTTGGATGGTAGATACCAACTCGGTATCGTCTTTCACACCTGCCTGATCTAGGATGTTTTTTAGATTAACACTTTGCGATCGGATATCGCGGATACCTGCTATCCAAAGATCTTTTGCATTACCGGTGAGGTTGAGTTGCGCCTGCTCGTTCAAGGAAGGGATCACTCTGAGGTCACCGAGTAATCTTTCTTTTTCGGTTGCACTTAGCGGGAAATCATAGGTCCAAATTTCAGTCGTCCCATGATTCGTAGGACCTTCGTGGGCAGGCACATCACTTCTATAGGTCCAAAGCGATTTATAAAATGCAGGATCACGAACCCAAGGTTGGAGGATACGATGGTTGAAGTCATATCCATTTATTTCGGCCCATACAATATGCCAATCTACTTGTTGTTCAACTGACCAATTGGAAGCATCAATAGCATTTAATTTGGCTTGTATCTTTTTAAATTCAGGCCATCTTTCTTTGAATGTTTTAGCTGTATAATCTGGAGCACCATTTCGTAGTGGTGGAGTTTCGAATGTTCGCCATTCTTTGAACAAGACAACTAAATCTTCATAATTCTTTGAAACGGGGACGGGCGTTTGTTCTTCTGTTTTCTCTTGCTGGCAACTTGGTATCAAAAAAATTAAAAAGAGAATCGGAATAAACTGAAATAAGTTTTTCATAAATGTTGATTTTAAGTTTTGATTTATTAGGACTTCATCAGTTTGGATAATGAAGTGTATCCAACGATGTTGGCGAAGAGGATGGCGGCGAGTTGTCTGTTTGTCTCAGCCATTTTTGCATTTGGTTAATTTGAGATGTCGATTCAGTAATATACTAATTCTCACAAAATACTCAACAGGTTTTTGTTAAAAACATCAAGATTACGGTTTCTCCATTATCTTGACTCTTGTTTAATTTTACGTAACACCACTTTTACGAAATTAGTTTTTCCCAAAAACAAAATAGCTGTATTACCCTTTGTGTTTTGATTAATTAACATTTCGAGATTTGAAATAGGTTGATTGAAATACTTTTTTTGGAAAATTATTTTTCGTTTGGCCATCTAACTTGTTTTCCTGTTACTTGATGAATAGGCATTTGGGCTTCTACTTTTTTTAAAAAAGTAGTTAAATCTTCGGCAAGTTCTGCTACTTTTTTTATTTGAGTTGTGGCTTGATTTTTAGTTTCCCCAATGTCTTCTTTAATATTGGAAAGTTCGAAATTTTCATTTTGATGATAATAAATTAATTTCCAATCACCTTTCCGGATGGCGCTAAATGCTCCGATCCCGGGACCGATTGGCCCCCACTCATTTGGATAATGCCAAAAAAGTGGACGGTCTTGTTTGATCTTTTTTGAATCTTTTATTTGGGAAATAAAACTTTGTCCATCAACTTTTTGAACAGTTTCGTAATTATCAATTTTTGCCATTTTCAAAATGGTTGGGAAAAAATCTTCGATGATTAAATAGTTTGAATTAATGGAGTTTGGAGAAGTGACTGTTGGCCATTTTACGATCATCGGTTCTCTGATTCCTCCTTCGTGAATAGAACCTTTGCCACTCGAAAGTGGAGAATTGTGAGTATGTTTTTCACCACCTCGTGCGACTGCACTCAATCCTCCATTGTCTGACATAAATAAAATAATCGTGTTGTCCTCAATATTTTTTTGCTCTAAATAATTCATCAAGTCGCCTAAACTTTTATCCATGCTTTCGACCATTGAAGCATATTTTGCTTCTGTGGAATCGAGTCCCATTTGATAATATTTTTCAACAAATCGATCATCAGCCATAATTGGGGTATGTACTCCATACAATGACATGTACAAAAAGAAAGGTTGATTTTTTTCCGCAGGTTGGTTGATCGCATTAATGGCGTCAAGCGTCAAAGCTTCTGTCAAAAAGATATCTTTCCCGTGATACTTTTCCAACCCGGGAACAGGCCATGGACTATTTTTAAATTTTTCTATGTTGCCAAAATTCTCTTTTCCCAAATAACTTTTTGGCGCACCAGCAGCATGCCCAGCTATATTTATATCAAAACCAATATTGAGTGGATTTTCAGCAGGAGTTCCGATTGCTCCTAAGTGTGCTTTGCCCACATGAACAGTATGGTAACCTGATTTTTGTAAGAGGCTAGGAAATGTAGTTGCGTGAACGGCATGTTGAATTGAAGAGTCAGGAGTCAAACCATTGATATTCCATTGTGGAAAAGTTAAACTTTTATGATTTGTCTCCATCGGTTGAAGTTGATCTTTGCGGAGTGTCCAATTGGTTACTCGATGCCTTGCAGCATTCATTCCAGTCATCAAACTTATTCGTGAAGGAGAACAAACAGGAGTGGCATAGGCTTGAGTAAATTTCATTCCTTGTGCTGCAAGTCGTTCCATGTTGGGAGTTCGATATAAATTATTCCATTTTGTTTTTTTATTCCAAAAAGGAATGGAGGTATCTTGCCAACCTAAATCATCTACAAAAAAGAGGATAATATTTGGAGGTGGAACTTGCTGTTTCTTTTTGCAAGAATTAAAAAAGAAGGCTAGGAAGAAGAAGAATAGAATTGATTTTTTCATGTATGAAAAATAAAAATTTTTCTTTGAAGTTTCGAGATGATACTGCTATTGCTTCCCAATTTTTCTTTAATTTGCTATATTTTTAATTAGAATTAATTGTCCTAACAAATAATGAAGAGAAAATACTATATATACTTATGTGGACTTATATCGATACTCGTTCTCTTCACTTGCAAAAAAGAAAAGAACACTCTTCCCTCATCTCATTCAACTTCCACAATTTGTGTATTAAAAAATAACCCAACTGATTATCAACTAAAACCATTCGTTCAACTCTTAGAAGAATCAACTAAAAAATATACTATTCAAGATATTAATCAGCCTAGTGTTCAAGCTGAATTTCAGAGCGTTACAAATCATGATTTATCCATCACAAATAACCAATACTACTGGGGTAAAGTTCAAATTGAAAATAGTTTAACAGATGCGGAAAATTTTACGGAATGGTACCTATATTTTAATCTTAGTTGGACCACTTTAGATGTGTATACACAAGATAATAATGGAGCATGGAAGCAAGAGCGTAGTGGTATTTTTACTCCTAAGAATTTGGAAAAAAGAATACCGAACCTGAGAGGTAATTTGGTTAAAATATCGCTTCCTCCTGGTGAGATTAAGACTATTTATTTTCGAGGTGCTAGCGAAAGGTCCGCTATTAATCCTTCATTTTCTATCAGGTTACATCACGTTGATTTTCTTTACAACGACATCCTTAAAAACAAAATTGGTAATGCAATTTTCACGGGTTTTCTGCTGATGATATTTGTGTATAATCTTATTCTGTATTTTTATGGACGAGACCGAAGTTTTATCTTCTATTCTGGTTATCTAGCTATGGTCGTGATTTATTCAGGTTTTGCCTCCGCAGATTTAACCGATTGGTTAGGCTTTTATTTATTTCCTCAACATCCAGAGTATTGGGGTTTTTTGAAACTGTCGCTATATGTAGCCATGATGTGTTACTTGGCTTTTATTCGAAGTTTTTTAGATTTAGAACTACTGCTTCCCAGCTGGGATAAGTTTTTTAGGTTTATAATTTATCTAGGTTTTTTACTAATGGTGCTAGATGTGGTGATTTTAAATATGACCAATTTTAGTCACGTGGTAGAAGATAGGGTATCAATATTCTATATTTTCTTAGTGATTTTTTCTTGTTTATTTTTGATGTATCCATTATTCAAAACCAACGATAAAAAAGGTTATTTCATCATTGGTGGGATCAGCGTGATTTGCCTGGGGGCTTTTTTGACGGTTTTAACTAGAGTTGCTTTGCCTCCATTCACAGTTTTTTATTTGAAAGCAGGAACGGTGGTAGAAGTTATCATCTTTTCGCTAGGTTTGGCTTATCGAGTGAGACAACAAAGGGTATCTAAACAACAAGCTGAATTTGCATTGAAAGCAAGTCAAATGGAGCAAGAACAAAAACAGTTGGAAGCTGATCGGCTGAAAGAGTTAAATGAGTTTAAAACTCGTTTTTATACAAATATTACTCATGAGTTTCGTACTCCGCTGACCGTTATTATGGGGATGAGTGATAACATCAAAAATCACCCTCAAGAGAAAAAACTCATTCGACGGAATGGGGAAAACTTGCTCCGCCTCATCAACGAACTATTGGATTTATCCAAATTAGAATCGGGGAAGTTGAATTTAAATCTGATCCATCAAGACCTCATTGTTTATTTGCAATACTTGACAGAATCATTTTATTCAACTGCAATGCAAAAAAATATTCGACTAGTTTTTCACTCCGAAGAAAAGGTAGTTATGATGGATTATGATGAAGAGAAAATTCAGCAAATCGTTTATAATTTAATATCAAATGCTTTGAAATTTACTACCGATGCTGGAAAGATTATTTTTCATGCAAGTCGAATTCAAGAAGAAGGAGAGCCTGTGTTAAAATTAAAAATTAAAGATACCGGTATAGGAATGTCACCAGAAAATGTGGAGAGAGTTTTTGATCGATTTTTTCAAGGAAATGATTCAGGAACTAATCCATCAGAAGGAACAGGAATTGGTTTGTCTTTGACTAAAGAATTGGTTGAGTTGATGAAAGGACGAATTGAGGTAGAAAGTCAAATAGGGGAGGGAACTGAATTCACATTGTATTTACCAATTGAAACATCAATGGCAAATAGTGAAAAACTAGTTAGCCCAAATTATCCAATAGTTAATGAAGTACCAACTGAATTTCAAGATGAAGAAAACGATAAAGCTGAAACATTTTCGTCTGGTTCTTTTCCTGACTTATTAGTCATCGAGGATAATCCGGACATTATTATTTACATCAAGTCCATTCTAAAAAACAGCTATAATATTCACACGGCCAGTAATGGAAAATTAGGCATTGAAAAAGCTCTAAACTTGATTCCCGATATCATCATTAGTGATGTGATGATGCCTGAAAAAAATGGTTATGAGGTGTGCGATATTTTAAAAAAAGATAAACGGACGAGTCATATTCCTATTATTTTATTAACCGCAAAATCCACTCAGTCAGATAAAGTTGATGGTTTAAAACATGGCGCTGATGCTTATCTCACCAAACCATTTGATAAAGAAGAATTACTCATTCGTTTAAAAAAATTGGTAGATATTCGGCAACAATTACAACTCCGATACACGAATGGTTTGAATGAAAAAACTTCATCTGTTTCAGCAAACTCTATTGAAGAAATATTTTTACAAAAACTACAAGAACAAATTCAAAATCACCTCAGCGATACTCAATTTGGAGTGCCTCAATTAGCTGAGACTATTAACCTCAGTCAAATGCAACTCTATCGTAAACTCAAAGCCTTGACTGGCAAAACACCTTCCCAATTTATTCGTTCTTATCGATTACAAAAAGCGTTAGAATTGCTCCAAGCAGGGGAATTAAATGTATCTGAAGTTGCTTATGATGTTGGATTTTCTGATCCGAGTTATTTTTCCAGAATGTTTCATAAAGAATTTGGGAAAAATCCTAGCCAGTTCTTAATTAGTTGATAGTCAATTGATTAGCACATATTTTACTAGCTTTTGTAATATACGTTCTATCCTTTTCTCTCCCTTTGTAAAAAAAATCCTAGCCTTTGCAACATAAGTGAAAGCAAGTTTTTAGTTATGCCCACATCTTTACATCATCAAACATATTTAGTTTTTTTACTCCCATTCAACCTAACATTTTTTAGAAAAAATAAATTGACTCTATAAACGAAAAAGCTAATTTTTTTAAACCTCGTGTGTTATAAACACTCTAAAAAAATCACAATTATGAAAAATTTAGTAATCATTTTAGTCTCATTATTTCCCTTTATAGGTTTTAGTCAAGAAACTCCAAATGAGGAAATTCAGCCTATTTCTAAAATTTATTATGAATCTGGTGTTGAGCCATTTTCTAAGAAGTATGATAAAAGACAGCCAACTAAAATTGTGAAAATTATCACAACTGTTACCGTTGAGGATCAATCAATAAATCATTTTGAATTGGATAATGATGAATGTAGAACCACGCGGAGATATGAAAAGCACTCTGCACCTTTGAAAACAAATGTGGATAAATTTTTTACTATCCGTGTTTACGAAAGTGCTAAAATTTACCACGAGATTAAAGTACCAACGAATTCCAAAAAAAGACTTTATACGATTCATCACCAACTACGATAAATCAGACTTTTTAGATATAGTAAGAAGGCTTTAGTAAACTTTTTTCTTAGTAAATAGTACTCCCAATACTTACAGCGTTACTAAAGATTTTTTTGCCAATTTTTTTGAAATTACAGGAGAGAATAATAATCAAATTATTCCTCGAAATATGGAAAAAGCTACCAACTATGGAATCTCAGTTAGCTATCCTGTTACAGTAAATAAGCATTGGGGTTTTATCACATTTGCCAATGCTGCCTATAGAACTTTCGAGGGAAATCTAGAAGGTACGCTTATCGATATCACCGCCAAAACTTGGGATTTTAGATTGCAAAATAATATCAATCTACCTTGGGGGATTAAGCTAGATTTGACTTACTACATCGGAAGTGATTGGATTTGGAGAGGTTCTATCAATGTCAGAGGATATCAGTTTCGGTTTACGTAAAAACTTTTTGGATAAACGATTACAAATCAGAATCACGGGCTCCGATATTTTCAGAAATACTAATAATTATTTTTATCAAGGCCGTTACGGAGGTATTGAAATTGATGGAGTTCGATCTTTCGATACCCAACGATTTGGAGTTGGAGCTACTTTTAAATTTGGTAACTTACAAGCCAAAACTCGACGCAATAGTAAGAATGCATTGAAGGATGAATTGAATCGAATTGAAAATTAAGCAATAAAAAAATCGAACAATATTTTTAAACTAAAAAAAACAAAATGAAAAATTTTCTTTGTATCATATTACTCATTACCTCCTCAGTTAACCTTCATAGTCAAGCAGTTAATGATGAGTTGGTGATTCAAGAACTAACCCGAGATTTTATGTCTGCCTACAATAATCAAGACCATAAAACACTTAGAGGTATGTACTCGGAATATGCTACTCGCATCGATCAAGAAAATAATAAAATGACTGGTGCTGACGAGATCATCAATTTTTTCAAACAAGGTTTTATTAATAATAATACTACTTTAATTTTAAAACATTCAAATCTCACTTGGTCAGATGCTGAGCATGGATTTATTGCTCATGGTACTTATGAGGTTACCGGGAAGACTTATGTTTATGATATTAAAATCAATACTAAAGGTGCTTATGCCAACACCCTAATAAAAGATAAAGGCAAATGGAAAATTGCAAATTCGGTGCTTTCCCCAATCGCCAAAGTTATCATAACTCAAGAAGTAAAAGACTTTGCCAAATTCAAATCGAATTTTGAAGAGGGATTATCCATGCGTTTGTCTGCTGGTGAATTGAGTGAAGAAATGGGGACGCTCCATGAGCAACCAAATATGGTTTACATTATCAGCGAATGGACATCAATAGAAAACTTTCAGAGTTTTTATTCCAACCCTGATTTAAAAGCTAAAATGAAAGAAGCAGGTGTAATTGGAGAACCAACTGTATTAATTTTGGGGAAACAAAAGTAGCGACCTTCACAATATGATCTTTAATCTCCCTGCTGATTTTAATACAAAAGCCAGTAGGATAAAATTATAAAAATGAAATATATTATCCTCCTCATGATTGCTTTTACTGCTTGTACCGATGCCAGCCAAAAAGATGGAGCTAGCCAAACTGAAGTCAATCAAACCAAAGCACCTACTGCCGAACCATGGATATTGGTAGAAGACGAATCGACTGGCCTATCAAGCTACCAAACCAAGGATGGGGAAATTGTAATTCCTTTGGATACCTATGCGAAATGTCTCACGGATACATTTTATACCAAAGCGATTGTCATGACCAAAAACGATTACAAATGGGTGGTCATAGACCGAAATCAAAAAGTAGAATATGAAGTATTCCCTTACGATAATGGACCTGATTATCCTTCAGATGGGTTATTCAGAATTATTCAAAATGGTAAGATTGGTTATGCCGATGCAACTGATTTCAAGGTTGTCATTGACCCACAATTTGATTGTGCATATCCTTTTGAAAATGGAAAAGCCATGGTGAGTAAGAATTGTTCAACGATTACAGATGGAGATCACAAAATTTGGAAAAGCGACGAATGGCAATTCGTAAATAAGAAGGGTGAATTTCAATCTTCAAAATAATACTTCCTAAAACTCAACATTAAAATCAAGTAAACTATCATGAAAAAAACACTAATTATTCTAATCGTTTTTATTTTTAGTTGTAATTCAAATAACAACGAACCAGCCAAAATAGATAATGAATTGAAAGCAGAAGTGGAAGCCATCACTCCAACAGAAGTAGCACCCATTTCTCCAACCGTAGAAGCTGTAAAATTGCCGTTGAAGAAAGAAATTCAAAATGGCGATTTAATTTTTCATACTTCTACTTCTGGCCAAAGTCTTGCAATTCAAATTGCTTCGAATTCAAAATATTCTCACGTCGGAATGATTTATCAGGATGGCGGTAAAGATTATGTACTGGAAGCAGTACAGCCTGTAAAATTAACCCTCTTATCTGAATTTATAAACAGAGGTGAAAACAAACATTATGTGGTCAAACGGATAAAAGATAGCGATGCAGTTTTGACCTCTGAAGGTATCGCAAAGATGAAAATGATTGGTGGAAAGTACCTAAACAAAAACTATGATTTAAAATTTGAATGGTCGGATGATAAAATCTATTGTAGTGAATTAGTTTGGAAAATTTATGACCAAGCTTTTGGAATCAAAATCGGAGCACTCCAACAGATCAAAGATTTTGATTTGTCGGATCCCGTCGTCAAGGCAAAAGCAAAACAGAGATATGGAAATAATATACCTCTCGAAGAATTAATTATTACCCCAGATCGAATGTTTCAATCAGATAAATTGGTCACAGTTTTTGAAAGATAATAGGAATATTCAGATCGTTGGACTTTATTCTAAATGAAAAGTGGTGTTAGCGCTTGAAGCGCTAACACCACTCGCTTTAAGAAATCTCTATTCCTTAAATGTGTTAATTTCTATTTCCCCCCAAAACCTTTAGCAATAATATTTTCAGCAGGTTTGCTACGAGGCGTAAAATCTAAGTTATCTTTTCCACCATCTTCCTCAGAGGTGTGCCATTGCCAAAAATGAACCCCTGCGAACCATTTCTTTTTCCAAACAGTATTAAAAAATGCTTCGTAACAATTGGCTTGAGTTTCAGTCGAAACAGGTTTGTATAAATTGGAAGAATAGTCAATCCAACTCCAAGGTTCGATGGCACTATCGGTAGTGCTTTTATATCCTAACTCTGTGAAAAGGATTTTTTTATTAAATTTTTTATGAATTCGTTCTATGCTTGGCAAATGTTTTTTCCAACCTTTTGAAACTTGTTTGACCGTTGGATTTTTGTTTTTTACCAAAGGAAAATAAGCTTGAATGCCGATATAATCTAATTTATCCCAAAACGTTACTTTTTCAAATTCATCATACCAATTGGCGGCATAAGTTATTTTTCCTGAATAAATGCTTCGAACATCTTGAATTAATTTTTCCCAAAAATCAGGTTTTTCAATAGCCAATCTAGTGAACTCTGTGCCGATACAAAACATTTCGACATTGTTTTTTTCTGCAATTTTAGCGTAGAGTAAAGTAAATTCGCGATAGCTTTTTTTCCAACTTTCCCAGTTAGTTTCGTTGGAAGGAAAAATGTCAGAACGCCAGGTTCCATTCGAAGGAGAAAATATCCAAATATGAGGTTTGAGAAAAACTTTTAAATTATAAGAATGTGCAGACTGTATTTTTTTTGACCAAATAGAATCAATATCAAGTAGAGTTTTTCTTTCAGGGTGATAGTATCTCATATCAGGACTATTGTAGTCTTCTTGATCTCCGAAGGGAACCATGGTAACCCATTCCACATTATTTTTAATTAGTGGTTGTATTCTCGTAGAGTCCATTCTGCCAAATACATGAATCCCTCTTTGCTTGTTATCTTCTGTGAATAAATCCGTTGCTTGCCCTGTTTTATTTTCTACTTCTGAAATCCATTGATAATCAAAGTTTTCATTTTTAATGTACCATTGCGATAAGTTAAAAAAGGAAAAAAATAACCCAACGGGAAAAATAATTGAAAAAGAAAAGCGTCTAAGAAAAGTCATTTTTCCATGGTTTTTATAGGAATGAAAAAGATACTGAGAGAGGCGATAAAGAGAAAATGGAATGGTCAAAAACAACCAGTAATACCACTTTTCGAGGAGTTGAGAAAATAATTCAAAATAGTATGTTTTGATATCGTCGATTGAAAAACCAAAATAAAAAAGAATTCCAAGGAGCAAAAAGCTACTGAAAATCAAACTTCCAAAATACCATTGTAAAAATCTTTTCATCAATTTGATTTATTTCAACTTTATAACTGTTCACATTTAGTTAAGTTCTTGTTCATAATAATCTCAAAATAAATTACGAATTTTTATTCGTTGAAGAGAAAAGTATTTTGGGTGCAAAATAGAGTTATCTTTTCACTACAGCTGTTATTAAGCTGTTAAACGATTATCCAAATTTTGGTTGTTATTTATGAAATGAATTAATCTTCAAATGGGTCTAGTCATTTCAGTTGAGCATTATGAAAATAATAACATTTGTAACATGGATTTGGTACATATTTTGAAGAATTCATTAGATAGCTTACATACGAGTCTTATAAAATAGTAGTTGATTTACTATGTAACGTTAATTTTTAATAGATCCAACTAACGAAATCTCGCCTAACTAACTTTTTCAGAATGCAAACTTGATTATAATGAGACTACAATACATTTTTTTTATAAATTTATTTTGTGCCATTTTATATTTTCCAACAATAAATGCGCAATGTACTCTTCCAGGAGGAAGCTACCAATGGGGATTATCCAATCTTGATAATTACATTTCTAATAACTGTGGAGGATCTCCACTTAATATCATAATTCCAACTAATGCTTCTATAAGTCTTAAAAATAATGATCCTTGGGATTTGACTTCTTATGGTGCAATAATGATAACGATAGAGGGTATGGGAAGTTTAAACTTCAATGGAACAGATAAATTAACGATGGCTACCAGTTCAACACTTGTTATAAATGAAAGTACAAATACATCAGCAATAAATCTAAGTGGGAATATTAATAATGATAGATTAGTAATAGGTTCGACTACCTATACAGGTAATGATTTTTCTAATATCATTACAACTGGGGTAGCACCTTTGACCAGTTTACCAATAGAGTTAGCTAAGTTTTATAGTTACACAAATGAAAAGAATGAAGTGCAATTAAATTGGGAAACAGTTTCTGAAATTAATAATGAGTATTTTGAAATAGAACATAGTTTAGATGGGATCGATTTTGAAATGATCGGAAGAGTTCAAGGAAATGGTACGACTAATTTATATCACCAATATAGGTTTGTTCATCTTAACCCATCGAACGGGAATAATTATTATCGATTGAAGCAAGTAGATTATGATTCGTCATTTGAATATTTTAATATCATATCTAAGGTGGTAAAAGACGAGAAAGCTTTCCGAATAAAAATTAATTCACTAAGATTATTAAGTATTGAAATAAATCAACCTAGTAAGATGGTAGTCTATAATATGATGGGGCAAGTAGTTTTTGAAGACGAAATAGAAGAAGGAATTAATGATTTTACCTTCGAAGATTTGGTTGAAGGAAATTATATCGTCAATGTTTTTTATTCAGGAAATATTGAACGAGTTAAAATATCTTGTTCAAAAAAAAAGGCTTCCGAAATATTTCGGAAGCCTTTTTTTGAACAAAACTTGATGACTTTAATGGTCGATAGAAGAATCCTCACCTAGGTGAGTTAACACTAATTGATCATCAATATGACTTTCAATATCAAAAAAAGTTATTTGTAAATTATTGCCACTTTCCATTTGAATTTTTCCTTTGCCAAGATCGGAATCAAAAGTCATCGTGTTAAAATCAACATCGAATTTTTTTAGTGTTTTTGTTGGTGTATCTTTGATGACTTGGGCGATAAATGCTAGCATTCCATCAAGTACAAAATAGTTGACTTCGTAGTTATTTCCTTTTTTCGAAATATCCAATATCCAAGATTCATCATGTCCGCCAAGGGTATAAGTTCCGACAAGGTCATTCATACTTTGAACTGCAGATCCATCGTCTATGGTTGGATCATCTAATCCAGTTTCTCGAGCATAACAAGCATCGGGTGGATAGCAAGTTCCAGTTTTAGAATCGACTGCGAAAATTTTAAAAAATTCGAAATCATCCATCGAAGGAAGTTTTTCCATCTTGCTTATAAAATTCTTGTTCTCAACTACTTTTTTTACGTCTCCTTTTCCGTCAATTTCTTCCTTCTTGTAAATGACATTTCCAGAGGTTAAGTTATAATCAAAAGTTTCGAATTCAGTAAAGTAGGTTCCAATTGAAGTAAATCCGATCAATTCCCAGTCATCATTTTGATATCTAAACCGATGAGTGAGATCCCACTTTGAACTGCTTCCTCCAAAATGTTTAATGACTAATGCTCCTCTTTCAACATTAATACTATTAAAAGGATCTCCCATCATTCCACCATTCTCACTTGACATAATAGCTCCAGAAGAACGATGCCATAATTTCCAAGCACCATCTTGAGCTTTAAAAATTAGAATGATCCTCTCCTCTCCAAAGTCACCTGATTGTCCAGTATTTAGGACCACAATGTTTTCTTCAATACTATCTTTATTTAAATCACCTGATGCTTGATTAATTAGAGTATGGCCTTTTGGGATATCCATTTCGAAGGGAGGAATTGGTTTGGGAGTTGTTTCTTTAGGAGGTACAGTTGTGACTGGTACGCCGCCTGGAGAATTTGTTTTTTTATCTTCTTGAGGAGGACAAGCAAAAAGCAAAACGGAAAATATTAATAGAAGTGAAAGTTGAATTTTCATATTGACTAATTGAGGTTAGTTTGCGAAATGTTTGTTTAAAATTACTTTTAAAGATATGTAAAACCAGAAAGGAAAGTTATTAATTCGTTAAAATGATTTGATTTTTTCTGGAAGGGATTTTAATTCATATTTTTATCAAAACAAAAAATATAAATATGAAAAACCTTTTGACGCTCGCAATTTGTTGTTTTACGTTTATCACTTCTTTTGGTCAAGATTCCTTAAATGCTGATATTAGATTCCATCTTTCAGCAGGTGGATCATTTTTGAAAAATATTGAAAATGAATATTTAGACGCTATGCTTCCCTTCTCCTTTGTGGAAGGGGGGATTGAGATTGGGCGAAAATTTAATGTTGAATTAAATTTTCGGAGAGCGTACGGAGGAGTAGATACGTTGAATTTGAATTTCACAAAAGTTCATCTTGGGGTCAATAATAAATCTCGATTGAATAAAGATTTGGCCTTGGTTTTAAGAATTACAAGTGGGATAGTTTTTGAAAATGAAGATTATAGAATCACTAGATCAATAGTGGATAAGAGGAGTAGATTTTTGAAAATAGGTGCAGGCTTGGAACAGAGGCTTCTAAGAAAATCGATAATGATGATTAATGTTGGATATGATATTTCGGAGATTGATTTGTTTAGCGGTTGGGGGATTTCGATGGGTGTGAAGGTGGGGATTTCGGGTAAGAAGGGAGAGGATGTGCCATATTTTTAATAAATTTAAGGATGAAAATAGCATTCAATATTTATGTTGTTTTGACTTTGGTTGTGATTGCTCAAGGCTTATTTGCAGCCTTGATTTTGGGTACATCAAAAGTCAATAAAATAGCCAATCGCTTTTTGTCTTTATTGCTGTTGAGTTTTTCTTTGTGGCTGATTGACTCTTTTTATAAAGTTGCCGAAGTATATCAACAAGATCCTGAATTTTATTTTCAACCAATTTTTTACTCCTTTGCCTTTGGTCCGCTAATCTTTTTTTATGTCAAAAGTATCACGAATAGTTCCTTTCAATTTTCCAAAAAAGATTGGATTCATTTCTTTCCAGTTTTTTTGCAAGCAGGATTGTATTGGTTTTTAACTTTTCAACCTTACAGCTATAAACTTTGGTTTTGGCAGACGATTCACTTTCCGATTACGTATGATTTGGAGTTTAATTTGACGTTGATTTCGATGGCCATTTATTTAGGTTTTTCGATTCGATTATTGGTGCGATATCAAAAATGGTTGGAGGATCAGTTTTCGGAATTTTCAAAAATACATTTGAATTGGTTGAAAATATTATTGACGGTCATGTTGGTACTTTGTGTTTTTTGGAGCATTGATTTGGTCTTGAGATATTTTTTTGATATTTATCATGAATATAATTTTTCAGAGATAAGTTTGGGATTTGTGGTTTTGTTGTTGGCTTATGGAGGGATTCGTCAGAGTAATATTTCGAAAGTAAATTTTGAAAATGAGGAGGTGAAAACTAATCTTGTTTTAGATGAAATAGATGTTGAGTTAGTTGAAAAAATAAAGCAAAGGATGGTGAATGAGAAAGATCATTTGAATCCGACTTTGTCCTTAAAAGAGTTTGCAAAAAATTTAGAAACACCTCCTCGAACTATTTCCAAGCATATTAATCATGGTTTGGGAATATCATTTGTAGATTTTGTCAATCAATATCGAGTAGAAGAAGTGAAGCATAAAATTGCTGCTGGGCAATTGGAGCAATTCACATTATTGTCAGTTGCATTGGAATCGGGTTTCAATTCCAAATCAAGTTTTAATCGGATTTTTAAAAAACTCACCAAAATGAGTCCGAGCGAATATGTGAATACGACTCAAAGCAAAAGTTAGGTCGTCTCAATACAAGTTTTGGGACGATTGAGGTTTTGCCATGCCTTAGTTTTGGGGCATTGTTAACCAAAATAATATATCATGAAATTTTTAATTAGTTTTCTTTTTATTGCTTTAACTCAAATTGCTTACACTCAAAATTCTACTTCCTTAGATATTGACCTTGAAAGAATAAAAGGTACTTGGATTATTGATCTAAAAACTACTCCTGATGGAACTCCTTATTTAAAAGAATTTGTGATTCGCCCAGATGAGGGGAATCAATTTAGGGGTGTTTTTTATGGTTCTAATTTCAAGGATGGGTATTTTAATTTGAACTGGGAAGTCGTGTATTTTGGTTTTTCTTCGAAGGATGGGAGTAATAGTTATTATCATTCGGGGTATTTTAAAGATGGAAAGGTTTATGGGGTGACTTATTGTCCTGATCGAGAATTTACGATGCCGTGGTTGGGGGAGAGGAAAAAATAATAGATCTAATTTAACCAATTATAAAGAACAATATGCTTTTAAAATCAATAAAAAATTCATTTTTAAATGAATTTTTTATTGATTTTGGTAATTGAAAATATCTAAATCTATCCGATATCTATTCAAAATGTAATTGATAGCTATAGCTCATGATAACTGAAACTGGGGTAGTTTTTTTGGAAAAAAAGTTATCTTTTGAACCTAGGCAAATGCAATAGTCAATAAAAAAACTACAGGGATAATGATACATAGAATGGTAATTATTATACTAAACCAGGCAAGACCTTTTCCACTTAACTCATTGGGGTTTTTCTCTATCTTAGTTAATCCTATCCATCCAAGAATACCACCAATCCCTATTAAATAAATAAAAGTGAGATCAGCAAAAATTAACAGTAAAGCAGTTCCTAATACCGTTAAAAGTGCTCCAATAATAGCATATGGAACTATCTTTTTTTTAGGAGTATCAGTATCTATTTTTTTTATAATTTTGTTTCTTTTCCATTTGAAAAAGTTAAAGAATCGTTTCCTTTTTCTTTTTTTGATTTTATCCTTCCGTCTCTTTTTCTTATTCCACCAATTGGATTTTTTATCAAATGTTAGATTCGGTGTATTTTCTTTGTAGTTATTAATATCTTGGGTGGTATCCTTTTTTCTGATATCTACTGCTGCTTTAATTTGAGTTGGGAAATAAAATAAAAGCAAAAAGATTACAATCAAATTTTTCAGTTTCATATCAATTTCAATTAGGTTTAGTTTTTTTAAGCACAACCGATTATAAGGAAAATATTCCGAAAGCTTATGATAAGAATCACCTGTAAAATACAAAACCCTATCGCCCACCAGCGATAGAGTTTTGTGTTTTGGAAGAGTTTATATTATCAGTTTAGTCGAGTTAAATTAAAAAAAAATCCTAAAATTACTTTATGCCAAAATCGCAGTCTTATTTTTTAAAATAAATTTCTCCACTTCCACCTCAAATTCCACTCCTTGCATTTTCAATGCTTGCACTCGATACAAGTAAGCCGCCCCTTGCATAATCTGTTCTGCCACATCCGCTGCATGTCGATTATTATAATCTTCCAAATAACTCCCTTTTACCCAATCATTAAATGCACCCATTGAAGGCCCACACCAAATTTGGTAATCTTGCGCACGACCTTCTGTACCTGCGTTAGCCCAGTTGGAAGATAATCCTAAATACCATCGGAAGATCAAAGCCATCTTTCTTTTTGGATTTCCTTGCGCTCGTTCGATTTGTTCAGGATCTCTTTCTTGGAAAAATTCAATACATCCTTGCCAGATTTCTTCGAGTGGTTTTCTGAAGATTTGCTTTTCTAATTTTGCTCGTTCATCGGCAGGAATCTCATCGATAGAATTATATTGTTTGTAATATTCGTATAGTTTTTTTGCACGAGGAGCGAAGAGTGTTCCTCTTTTAAGTACTTGTAATTCTACTCCCATTTCAAACATATCTGAAGCTGGAGCCATCATTACGTCAGTCGAAGCGACAGTTTGTAACAATTTACGCACGTGCTCTGAAGTACCTGCTTCTGTGCAAGCTTGATTTACAGAGCCAGTCACCACAAATGCAGCTCCCATCATAAATGCACCTAACGCAGAGGCTGGAGTTGAGATTCCACCAGCAGCACCTACTCTGATTTTTTTCTCAAAATTATACTTTGCTTGCATCTCATCTCGCAACTGAATGATGGTTGAAAGTAATGCAACTAAAGGTCGATTATCGGTATGTCCTCCTGAGTCTGCTTCGACTGTGATGTCATCAGCCATGGAAACTCTTGTTGCTAGCTTTGCCTGTGCTGGAGTGATTTTTCCTTTTTCTAAAAGTGCTGTTAGGAA
>CAJQQY010000497.1 GCA_905480595.1 uncultured Saprospiraceae bacterium
TATTTTTCCAATCAAAGTCCAATCAGCTTCGCCTTTGTACATTTGTTTTCGAGTACGACCATGAATCGATAATGCTTTGATTCCAACGTCTTGTAAACGTTCAGCGACTTCTTCAATATATTTTGTGTTATCATCCCAACCAAGTCGAGTTTTTACCGTCACAGGCAGGTTAGTAGATTTTACAATGAAGTCAGTCAATTTAACCATTCTGTCAATATCTTGAAGTATACCTGCACCTGCCATTTTACAGGTCACTTTTTTGACAGGACAACCAAAGTTGATGTCCAAAACTTCAGGTTTAGCTTCTTCAACAATCTCAGCAGCACGTCTCATGGAATCTTCTTCTGCTCCAAAGATTTGAATACCTACAGGTCTTTCGTAATCGTAAATGTCTAATTTTTGGACACTCTTAGTTGCATCTCGAATTAAGCCTTCCACCGAAATAAATTCTGTGTACATCATATCACATCCTTGCTCTTTACAAAGTGCACGGAAAGGTGGATCACTCACGTCTTCCATTGGAGCCAACAAAAGCGGAAATTCTCCTAAATCAATATTTCCTATTTTTACCATATCTTTTTCTCTAAATTTTATGCAAAAATACGTTTTTTAATGAAATGTATTTTAAACATTTCTCATAAAATTCTTGTACTTAAAAAACAAAGAATTTAATCAAATAATTCAGCCATTCTAAGTACATTGTGCGTCTTTAAAAATAATTCTTTATAATAATATATCATTTCAAAAAGAACAGCCTTATGCTTGATAGTTTTTTAGGTAAAAGTCCCAAATGGTTTAAGTATACAATGCTTGGATTTTTAGTATTTAATGTAATTTCTTTATTTCTTTTAGGGCCAAAAATTACCGCTTGGTTATTTATTGCTGAGTTTATTTTCACTCTTGCCATGGCTTTAAAATGTTACCCTCTTCAATCTGGAGGACTTTTAGCCATTCAGGCTCTCTTTTTAGGTTTAACACATCCAATGTATAAAACGGATCACGGACAAGTAGTTTATGATGAATTGGGAAAAGCTGTAAAAGGAGGAGTAATCTTGGAGGTTGAACACAATCTTGAAGTGATTTTACTTTTAGTTTTTATGGTGGCTGGTATCTATTTTATGAAGCCATTATTGATGTATATTTTTAGTAAAGTATTTACTAAAGTAAAATCTAAGTTGGTTTTGTCGCTTTTGTTCGTATTCTTATCTGCAGTACTTTCAGCATTTTTAGATGCATTAACGGTGACGGCAGTATTGATTAGTGTAACGGTTGGGTTTTATGGAGTTTATCATAAAATACATTCGAGTTCCTCTGATTATGACCGAAGTGGCACGCTGGATAGGAAGGAGCTATCAGGGGAAACTTTAGAAGAATTCCGATCATTTTTAAGAAGTTTGGTGATGCATGGTGTAGTAGGGACAGCATTAGGTGGAGTTTGTACAATAGTAGGAGAACCACAAAATTTATTAATTGGAGAAAGAATGGGCTGGGATTTCATTATGTTTTTCCAAAAAATGGCGCCTATTACGATGCCAGTTTTAGCATGCGGATTATTAACGACAATCATTTTAGAGAAAACTAAACTCTTCGGTTATGGAGCCAAATTGCCAGAAGTTGCTAGAAGAATTATTGAAAGTTACACAGAAGAAGCTGACGCCAAAAGAACTAATAAAGAGAAATATGCCTTGGTCGTTCAAGCAATTTCTGGAATTTTGTTGATTGTAGGATTAGCTCTGCATATAGCGCCTGTAGGGATAATTGGGTTAGGATTAATCATTGTTCAAACTGCTTTTACTGGAATTATAGATGAGCATTCAATAGGAAAAGCATTTGAAGAAGCCTTGCCTTTTACAGGACTTTTAGTTGTGTTTTTTGTGATAGTTGCAATGATTCATGATCAACATTTATTTAGTCCCATCATTAATTGGGCTTTGACTTTAGAGCCTTCCCAGCAACCGACTATGTTTTACCTTGCAAATGGAATCCTATCAATGATTAGTGATAATGTTTTTGTTGCGACGGTTTATATTGGTGAAGTAAAAAGTGTTTTTGATGCAGGAGATATTACTCGTGAGCAATTTGAAGATTTGGCTATAGCAATTAATACTGGAACAAATTTACCAAGTGTAGCTACTCCAAATGGACAAGCAGCATTTCTTTTCTTATTGACTTCCGCACTTGCTCCGCTTATTAATTTATCTTATGGAAAAATGGTTAAGATGGCATTACCTTATACTATCGTTTTAGGTGGTGTTGGTTTGTTAGGTGTGATGTATTTCTTAGGATAATCACTTTTAGTCGAATAGAATATTTTTAAATCAGGAAATCCCTTTATATTCAAATGGTGATTTCCTGATTTTATTTTAAAGGAAATAGAATCATTTAAAGTAACTTTTTACATTATTCGAGTTATTAAAATAAAAAAACATGAAATTTAAAATTCTACTTTTCCTCTCTATTCCATTCTTAATTTTTACTTGTAAAAAGATCGACGAAACATTACTCCATGGAAAATGGAAAGTTGGTTCTATGATTGAAAAAGGTAAACCAACTGATAAGGGGACTGAACAGGCTGTGTTTAATTTTATGCCCAATGGTACTTATACCTATAACATTTCTTACTACAAAGAAGCGGGTAATTTTCATACTAAGGATGGAAAATTATACACTACTGATACGCTAAACTCTGATCGAATCGAAAAGGTCGTTAGGGTGGTAAACCTCACTTCTGATAGTTTAATCTTGGAAATGAATAATGCTGGAATTCCTCAAACTTGGAATTGCTATAAATCTCCACAATAAGCCCATAAAGTTTAAGTTTTCTTATTTAATGTTTGATTATTTATAAAATACTGACGATTAAGGTTTTATAAACTGATGTAATCTACATATATGTGTAGATCTGAATTTTTTATTATCAAGAAAATGGTCTATTTGAAATTTTTGGCAAAATGATTGCAAAGTGAACCTTGTAAATATTTTCCCAATAATATTAAAATTCCGTGAACATGATAAGTTATAAAAAGGTATCTCGTGTACTTCAAAACCCTCCGCCTGAAAACTTAGTAGATCTCTACAATGAATTAGATTTACGAATTAGTGCTCATGAGCTTTGTGTGGATGAAGATGAGCCGTTAAAATACCTTCATGAAACTGATATTCATGGAAGAATCAAAGGGAAGTTTTGTGTAAGTGCAACTAGTATTCAAAGTAAATATGTTGCTTTTGTTTTGGGTAAACATGTTGATTCAGCTTTTCCAGATGACATTATCCAAATGTTTTTTAATGTTGAAAATGATTATAAAATGCAATTTGGAAAAATCAAAGGAAAGAGAATTGATGGATGTATTTGTTTAGTACATCAAGAAAATAATAACTTTGATTTACAGAGAATCTACGATTCCATTTACGATTTATAGAAAAATTCTTAAACCAACTATAGCTAAATAAT
>CAJQQY010000498.1 GCA_905480595.1 uncultured Saprospiraceae bacterium
CGGGTAGTATTTTATATCCACCTTCCGATCCTCAAAATGATGTTGGAGTTTTATTTATCGAAACAAGTGGTTGCCTTCCAATGTGTGGTCATGGAACAATCGGAACAGTAACCATCGCACTTGAACAAGGTCTCGTCACTCCAAAAAAAGAAGGACATCTTCGTTTGGAAACTCCCGCAGGTTTAGTCAAAGTCGAATATAAAAAAGAAGGCTCCAAAGTGAAATCTGTTAAACTCACCAATATTCCATCTTATCTTGCAGCTGAAAATATTGAAATCGAATGTCCAGATTTAGGTATGTTAAAAATGGATGTTTCCTATGGAGGAAATTTTTATGCTATCGTTGATGAGCAAGAGAATTTTACAGGCATTCAAAATTATACTGCTGGAGATTTGATTAGATGGAGTCCAATTATTCGAAAACGAATTAATGAAAAATATACATTTGTTCACCCTGAAAATGAAACGATTTCAGGATTGAGTCATTTACTTTGGACAGGCTCGACGATGGCTGAAAATGCAGATGCTCGAAATGCAGTTTTTTATGGAGACAAAGCAATTGATCGTTCCCCTTGCGGAACCGGGACGTCTGCTCGGATGGCTCAATGGGCAGCCAAAGGAAAATTAAAAAAAGGAGATTCTTTTGTTCATGAAAGTATTATTGGAAGCCAATTTATTGGTCGAGTAGAAGATGTAACTAAAGTAGGAAATGTTGATGCAATTATTCCAAGCATCGAAGGTTGGGCAAAAGTAACAGGATTCAATACAATCATAATCGATGATGATGATCCTTATGCTCATGGTTTTCAAGTAATATAAACTTCAAGGAGCGGGATTTTCCAAATCCCGTATCCAATATTTTTTCGTGGGACTTGGAAAGTCCCCCAATGATTTAAATTATGAAAAAAGTAATTATCATCGGTGGCGGAATCGTCGGATTGTCTTCCGCTTATTTTTTACAAGAAGCAGGTCATGAAGTTATTCTTTTGGAAAAAGGAAAAATGACTGATGGAGCTTCCTATGGAAATGCAGGTTATGTTTGTCCAAGTCATGTGATTCCTTTGGCACAACCTGGAATGATTTCAAAAGGAATACGCTGGATGTTTAATCCTGAAAGTCCATTTTATATCAAACCCAAATTAGATTTCGATTTGATGT
Source organism: uncultured Saprospiraceae bacterium (assembly GCA_905480595.1). Lineage (GTDB taxonomy): Bacteria > Bacteroidota > Bacteroidia > Chitinophagales > Saprospiraceae > CAJQQY01. Next base: position 1,158 of record CAJQQY010000498.1, read on the forward strand.
CATGGGGCTGGAAATTTTATCGAGCTGCAACTCATCGACATGTTGATAATGCGAAAATAGTTTTACGAGATATGGCTTGGTTGAGTAAAAGTATGTATCAAGATTTTGCGAAAAAAGAAGGTTTTGAATTTGCATTTGAAGAGAAAGGTTTAGTTGATCTTTTTCGAACAAAAAAAGGAGAAGTCAGCTTAAAAACAGAAAGTGAAATTGCAAATAATATTGGCGTAAAAGTAGAATACCTTTCTGCGGAAGAAACTCAAGCACTAGATCCACATTTGAAAATGGATATTTTAGGATCAGTTTATTACCCCGGAGATACTCATTTATATCCACATTTATTTATGCAATGCTTACGCGATCATCTTAAAAAAAGTGGTCGAGTGGAGATACATTTTGCAACAGAAGTAGAGAAATTATTCTTTTCCAATAAAAAAATAACCAAGGTGAATACTTCAAAAGGAGAATTTACCGCGGACGAATTTTTAATTACAAGTGGTTCGTGGGCGCCAGGTTTAGTAAAAAATTTAAAAATTAATATTCCGATCCAAGCGGCAAAAGGCTACAATGTTACTTTGCCCAATCCCAAAATAAAACCTTCTCACCCATACCTTTTATCAGAAGCGAAAGTAGCGGTGACACCAATGGCCAATGATTTACGATTTGCAGGGACTTTGGAAATTGCAGGAATCAATGATCGAATTAATCCTCGCAGAGTTAATGGAATTATCAAAGCAGTACCAAACTATTTTCCAGAATTTAAAAGCTATGATTTTAAAAATATAAAACCATGGTCAGGTTTACGTCCTTGCTCGCCAGATGGGATGCCTTATTTAGGCAGGTTGAAGCATTATGAAAATTTGACGGTAGCAGCAGGTCATGCGATGGTGGGAATGAGTCTTGGACCAGCAACAGGGAAAATAGTTTCTCAAATTATTTCAAATAAATCGCCTGAAATTTCACATCCAACTTTAGATCCAGATCGATTCAATTAAAATATTTTAAATAAAAAAAAATCACTCTTTTGGCGAGGAGTTGTAACATAAGGTTACAACTCCTCGTCTTCTTTTTAAATCCACCTTTTGTAACTATTTAGAATTTCGGAAGTATTGAATGTGTAATTGAGTTGTTAAGAAGGAGTTAAACAATTAAATACTTTTTAGTCTCCAAAAGTCAGTTTTTCAAGACCTAACATTAATTCTGTGTAAAATTTTATTTTAAATATGGCATTGCAGCAATATTTTAAATAGATTTGCATTATATATGGTAAGTTTTTTCGAAATTTTATTCTGTTTTGTAGAACTATTTGATGATTGCAAGGGTTTTATATTTTTAATAGCAATTTCATCGAATATATTTAATCAACTGTCGAACGAACAACAATTATTGCAACTGTGAACATAACTTTGAGTCATTGATAATAGAAAACAATACATAAAACAACATTTATTCTTTAGGAACCAAAGTAAAAGAAAACATAAAATGAAAAAGATAATATTAATTGCCCTGATTTTAGTCTCTAATATGAGTGTATTTTTTGCACACAATGGAGATACTACATGCACTACGAATTGTAAAGAAGCAACTATGAATACCTTAACAGGTGAGTGGGCTTACACAAACTTTTCCTACCAAATTGTAGATAATATCCATGCTTGTGAAGAACTTATTATAGTAAAAGGTGCTTTTTTAAAATTCCAATTTGATAGAAATGGAACTTACTCAAAAACATATGGAAATGGTGATAATGAAACTGTTGAAGTTGGAAACTGGGATATCACAGATGATAGCTACAATCTAGTTTTAATTCCAAAAGATGATTCGCCAGCTCAATTCATTAAGATTAATAAGATGGAAGAGGAGAAAGTTGAATTAGAGCTTGATATCCAAGAAGGAGGTTTGGACAAGATTTTTTGCACAGAAATAAATGTGTTGAATTTCAGTAAAAACATTTTACCATTGAGCAACTCTGTAATAAGATAATATACTTCCGATTTTTAAAATACAAAACTGGTTGCTTGCTTCGGTAGGTAATCAGTTTTCTTTTTTGAGCGTTCCTTAATCAAATTGAAGTGCTTTCTTCATTTTAGTAAAGATTTCTGTGTTGTCGTAAATTCCATGAAATAATTCGGATTGCGGACCAAAAGCAAAAACAGGAACCATATCAGCGGTGTGACCATTGTTGGTAAAAGCTGTGACCAACTCATATTTAGTTGAACCATTATTGATAGAAAATCCACCGCACTCATGATCTGCTGTAACAATAACTAAAGTCTCTTTTTCTTTTTTTGCAAATTTTAAAATTCGACCAATTGCTGTATTGAAATCATCCATTTCTGAAATTAACCATTCTGCATCATTTTGATGTCCTCCCCAATCAATTTGTGATCCTTCAATCATCAGAAAGAAACCTTTATCATTTCTTTTTTTCAAAAAAGTAGCTCCTCTACTAGAAATATATGGAAGATATTTTCGCCCATTTTTGGCATGTGGAGGATCTTCATCTCCAGTAAAAAAGACAAAATTTTTCTTTGGATTTATATATGTTTCAAAAATATCTTTTTTAAAATAATCAGAAACATAGTACCCATCATCTTTTAACTCTTGGTATAAATCTCTATCATCTGATTCCCTTCTATCAAAATATTTTTTTCCTCCACCGACTAAAAAATCAATTTTAGTATCCATGAATCCCAAAGCAATTTCCTCCATAAATTGTCTATGTGCTGAATGAGAAATAAAGGAAGCTGGGGTTGCATGTGTAACTGGAGAAGTGGCAATCAATCCTGTAGCTAAACCATTTTTTTCAGCTAATTCTAAAATGGATTGCACAGGTAGAGTATCCATATCCACTCCAATTGCATTGTTATAAGTTTTGACTCCACAGGCCATTGCTGTAGCACCGGCAGCAGAATCTGTAATTATATTGTCGCCAGAAAAAGTTTTTTGTAAACCAACTACTGGAAATTGTTCGAGATATGAACCTTTTCTATTCAAGTACATTGAAGCTGTAATTTGAGCAATGCCCATTCCATCTCCAATCATTAGAATTATATTTTTAGGGTGGCGAATAACAGATTCTTCATGCCCATGATTTTCCTGAGAAGAAATTGGACTTGTTGTTTTTTTATTTCCACAGCTTGAAAAAACAAAAACGATAAGTAGTATAATCCATTTATGTAACGACATGAAAAATTAATTCTAAGATAAAGTATTGATGTAAATGTAATGTTAAGTCTCTTTATATTCTCCTTGAAAAATAAGAACGGAATTACGGCAAAGCAAATTACAACAAAATAAAACCTTTTCAATAACAATACTTTTAGTTTTTATGATTATTTTTGAAAAGTTCTCAAAATATAAATTAGGATACAGTACTAAATACTTCAAAAAACTATGATGAAAAATATTTGCTTCTTATTTTTTCTTCTCTTTCCTTTCTTTTTTTATGGGCAAGATCCTATTGTTGGAGATTCTCTTTCCATGAACTCTTCAGAAATAGAAGATGACTCGAAAAAAAAGAAAAAATCAAAAAAGAAAGAAAGCATATTTAATTTTATTTCAAAAGATGAAATTTTTGAGATGACTTTGGAAGCCAATTTTGATTCTCTTCTTATTCACAAAAAAAGGATGGTTGATTATATGCCTGGTAAAGTTTCATTTAATAATAATGAAATGGAAGAAGTAGATTTAAAAGTTGAAATTAAACCTCGAGGAAAATATCGAAGAAAGGTTTGTGAATTTCCTCCTCTGCGATTAAAATTTAAGAAAAAAGGTTTGAAAAAAATGGGACTTTCAAGAAAACACAACTCTCTCAAATTAGTCTCTCATTGCCTTGAGGATAAAAAAGAAGCGGAGCGCAATATCTTTAAAGAATATTTGATTTATAAAATTTATAACCTCCACTCTGAGTATAGCCTACGTGCTCAATTAGTCAAAATCAAGTATGTACAATCGGGTAGTGGAAAAGAAATATATGAGCGAATAGGGATTCTTCTCGAAGATGACGAAGAGTTAGCCCAGCGAACAAATTCAGAGGTTGTAGAAAAGAATTATTGTAACGTTGATTCAGTTTCTACTTATAATGGTACTGTTCAGGCAATGTTTCAATGTATGATTGGAAATGCAGATTGGAGTATTACACATATGAGAAATGTGAAATTATTGCGTCCAGAACCGAATAGTCTACTTTGCACTTTTCCGTATGATTTTGATTTTTCAGGCTTTGTTTCGGCAAGTTACGCAATTCCAAATCCTGACTATAAATTGAGAAGCACAAAACAGAGAGTGTTTTTAGGGAAAATGCATTCTGAAGAAGAAATGAAAAAAGTGGCGAAACATTTTTTAAATCAAAAAAAAGCAACCATCCAAATGTGCAAAGGTTTTAAGATGCTCAATAAAAGATGTCGAAAAGATATTGTTAAGTACCTAAAGTCTTTTTATAAAGTTTTAGAAGATGAAGAAAATATGACAATGGAATTGACCAAACTTTGTCCTAAAAAATGATAATTTTGCCTTTTCAAAAATAAAGGTAATGTTATTTAAATCCATCGCTTATTTCTTTTCAGTTGTGTTCCATCCTTTGTTGATGGTTACCTACATGTTGCTCCTTTTGATTTCAGTTGATCCACATATGTTTGGAATCAATACTGTAAAAGGGGGAATGCGGGATATTTTGATGGTTTTCTTTTCTACTTTTTTCATACCCATCATTTCAGTTTTAATGATGAAGGCATTAAAATTAATTCCTTCACTTGAATTAAAAAATGCAGAAGATCGAATTGGTCCATTCATTGTGACTGGAGTTTTTTACATTTCCACCTACTATTTAATTTATCGAAGTCCAGAAATGCCAATTGCATTTAAAGCATGTTTTTTGGGTGCGGTGATCGGATTATTTTTAGCGTTTTTTATTACTCTTTTTTCCAAAATAAGTTTGCATGCGGTAGGGATGGGAGGATTATTGGGAATGATTTTGATTACGATACAACGGTCAGAATTATTTCCATTTGTATGGAATGCTGGAATTTTTGGGATGATCGAAGTGAGTCTTTTCGGATTGCTGACTACCACAATTTTAGTTTGTGGAATTGTCGGAACGTCTCGGTTAATTTTGGATGCGCATGAGCCAAAAGATTTGTACGGAGGCTATTTAGTTGGATTGGCAACACAATTTATAGCACTTAGTTTTTTTAACTAAAAATAAAAATTAGACAAACCTATTTTTAAAATCATTAATAAAACATACAATTTTTAAAATGAGCGATTTACAAAACACAATTGAACAGGCATGGGATGACAGAAATCTCCTTCATGAAAATCCAACCAAAGAAGCCATCCGAGAAGTTATCGAACAACTCGACAAAGGAAAACTCCGAGTAGCTGAACCAACTGCTGATGGAGATTGGAAAGTAAACGATTGGGTAAAAAAAGCAGTTGTAATGTATTTCCCAATTCAGAAAATGGAAACAATGGAAGTAGGCATGTTTGAATTTCATGATAAGATTCCATTGAAAACTGGATACAAAGAATTAGGAGTTAGAGTGGTTCCTCATGCTGTCGCTCGTCATGGTGCATTCCTCGCGCCGGGTGTAATTTTGATGCCAAGTTATGTAAATATTGGAGCACATGTTGGAAGCGGAACTATGGTCGATACTTGGGCAACAGTTGGCTCGTGTGGGCAAATTGGAGAGAATGTTCATTTGAGTGGAGGTGTTGGAATTGGTGGAGTATTGGAACCATTGCAAGCAACACCGACGATTGTAGAAGACAATTGTTTTATTGGTTCACGAAGTATAATTGTGGAAGGTGTTCGAGTTGGAAAAGAAGCGGTGCTTGGAGCAAATGTTGTTTTAACAAAATCAACTCATATCATCGATGTGACTGGTGATGAGCCTGTGACACATAGAGGAGTTGTTCCTCCAAGGTCAGTTGTGATTCCTGGAACTTATACTAAAAAATTTCCAGCTGGAGATTACCAAGTTGCTTGTGCTTTGATCATTGGTCAAAGAAAAGAAAGTACAGATAAGAAGACTTCGTTGAATGATGCGTTGAGAGATCATAGTGTGGCGGTGTAGTCAGATTAGTTATTCACAAGGTGGCTCAAAGTCACCTTGTGAATATTCAATTTAAATCAAAATACAATTTATAAAACTCGCTCCTTCCAATTTCGCATTTTCAAAATTTGCGCCTCGCAAATCACAATCTTCAAAATCTGCATTTCTTAAATCTGTATTTCCAAAATCTACATTTCTTAAATCACTTCTGGAAAAGTCTACATTTGTAAGTATATTGTTATTAAAACTAGCGTCTTGCAAAAAGGCATCGGTGAAAATACTTTTTTCAAAAATAGAATTAGAAAAAATTACGCCTTCAGCAAAAGTTGAACAGAAGTTGGAAAAAGGTAATTCAATTTTTTCAAAAGAAAGATTAGTCAAATTTTTTCTTTCGAAGGCGGCTTGCTCCCCTTCAGTTGTTTCTATTTCGTTTTCGTAAAAGGCGGTGACAATTCCTCTTATTTCCAAAACCTTCCAAGTTCCGCCTACTCCACCTGACATTAAAAACTGATGATGTTTTCCGATTATTTCTTCGAGTTCTGACGGAGAAATTTTTTCTCCATTTTCAGCCATTTGTCGTAGTCCAAGATGGTTGATTTTATTTTCTATAAGACGAACTTGATCGCAAAGTGGAAATTTATCTTTGAGTACAGCTTGGTCAAGATTTAATATTTTTTCTTTTGTCCAAAAAATGGCGGGCGTGGAAATATGGGTGGAGATTTTTTTAAATAAAAAGTCATCAGTCAGTTTGTAAAAGAAACTACGACGAGAAACTAAACCTTTTCCAGCAATCAAAAATTCTAAATAAGATTCAAAATCAGTTGTCAAAAACTCATCAGAAAAATGATCGTCTTCACTTAAAGTCAAATGAAAATTTTCAAATGAGAATATTACTGTATAAAATTGAGAAAACGCATCGAAGACATTTTTCTCCAAAGCTATTTCCAAAGGCAAGAGTATAATTACACCATCTTCGAATTTTAAAGTTTTTTCAAAAAAATCCCAAGGTAGAATTTCGGTAACAGGTTGATATTCTTCTTTTGAAAAATATTCATTGTTTTTTAAAACCCAACTGAGTTGAAGTCCATTTGTTTCGCGATAAAAAGTTCGAACACTTTTTGGAAATGTAGTGTTATATTTTTTCTCTAAAAAGTCAAACTGACCTTCATCGACAGGTTGGAAGGAATGAAAAGACAATAACTCTACTTGAGAATGTTGTCGTAATTCATCAGCCATATCTGAAAATCGAGAAAGCCAGTTCATCGTTTTAGAAAAGTAATTTGTTTAAAAACTAAAAATACATTTCCTTTGATGAATTACGAAAAATTGCTTTCGAAATTATTTAAACGATACTAAGCAACAATCACAGGAAAACATTCTCTTTAAGTTTACACCTTTCCCTGAATCAATTGCATCTAACTTTAAAATAGATACTCAATATGAATTTTAAATACTTTTTTCTCCTATTTCCTTTTATCATTTTTTTCAGTTGTAAAGCCAAAAAAATAGTAGATTCTACTGAATATGATTTTACTATCGAAGAGCGAACTTTGGATTCTCTCGTCGTCACCGCACCGCGAATTATCAAAGATGATAAAGATTATAAATTACCCAAATACAACGAAAGTTATCCTCGAACTCATGACTTGATTCATACCAAATTAGATTTAAAATTTGATTGGAAAAATGAACAAGTGGTTGGAAAAGCTACTTTGACATTGGAACCACTTTTTTACTCCAGTAGTACATTAACATTGGATGCAAAAGGTTTTGTTTTTAATAAAGTTACTTACGAAGGAGCAACTGAAGATTTAAAATATAAGTACGATGGAGAGCTCCTCATGATTGATTTGGGAAAAGAATTTAAAGCAAAAGAACAGTACAAAATTTTTATAGACTATATCGCAAGTCCTGCTGCGACAGGAGGAAGTGAAGCGATTACTTCGAATCAAGGTTTGTTTTTTATTAATCCTCGAAATGAAGATCCTGACAAACCTCAGCAAATTTGGACCCAAGGAGAAACGGAATGGAACTCTCGTTGGTTTCCTTCTATCGATAAACCAAATGAGCGATGCACACAAGAAATGTATTTGACAGTTGAGGATAAATTTAAAACATTGTCAAATGGTTTATTGACTTCCTCTATCAAAAACTCAAATGGAACTCGAACAGATTATTGGAAAATGAATCAGCCACACGCACCTTATTTATTTATGGTTGCGGTGGGGGAATTTGCCGTAGTTAAAGATACTTGGCGAGGTAAGCCGATTGAATATTGGGTGGAGTCAAAATTTGAAAAAGATGCTCGTGCGATTTTTCTAAATACTATTCCGATGCTGGATTTTTTCTCAGAAAAATTAGGAGTGGAATACCCTTGGGATAAATATTCGCAAATTGTAGTTCGAGATTTTGTTTCGGGAGCAATGGAAAATACGACAGCAGTTATTTTTGGAGAGTTTGTTCAGAGGAAAGAACATGACTTGATTGATGCGACGAATGAGTTGATTGTGGCGCATGAAATGTTTCACCATTGGTTTGGTGATTTGGTGACTTGCGAAAGTTGGGCGAATTTGACCATGAATGAAGGCTTTGCAAACTATAGCGAATACCTTTGGTTTGAACATCAATATGGCGCAGACGAAGCGGACTTGCATCGACGTGGTGAGATGAATGGATATTTTAATTCGACGATGCGAGGCGTACATGATTTGATTCATTTCGAGCACAATGATAAGGAGGATATGTTTGATGCACATAGTTATAATAAAGGTGGTTTGGCTTTGCATATGCTTCGAAATTATATAGGTGATGAAGCTTTTTTCGCTTCGCTAAATCACTATTTGACGGAGAATGCATATAGTTCTGTTGAGGCACATAATTTAAGGTTATCTGTGGAAGCGGTAACTGGAAAGGATTGGAATTGGTTTTTTAATCAATGGTATTTTGAAGCAGGGCATCCGATTTTAAAAGTAACTTATGACTATGATGAAGCTTCAAAAAAAGCATCCGCAACAATTGAGCAAACTCAAAATGTGGATTCGAGTATTCCTATTTTTAAGTTGCCGATGAAGGTGGATGTTTATTTTGGAAGTGGAAAAATGACTCGTCATAACATTACTCTTACAAAAAGAATCCAGACGTTTGAATTTAATGCGGAGACGCGACCAAAGTTAATTGATATTGATTCTGAAAGAATTTTGTTGGCAGATGTAAAAGATACGCACACAGAGGAGGAGTTTATTTTTCAGTATTTGAATACTGAAGAATTCATGGCGAGATTTGAAGCTATTGGTGCTTTAGGCGAGTCAAAAAATCCTGCGGTTAAAAAAGTTTTCGAAGCAGCATTGGATGATAATTCATGGTTGATAAGAATGCGAGCATTGGAGAAAGTGGATGTTTTAAATGATATTTCCCTAAAAAATAAAGTAGCTAATATGATTAAAATTGATCCTCATTCTAATGTTCGAGCTACAGCAATTGAAGCTCTCGCAAGGACAGGGGACAAATCATTTATTCCAAATATTAAAAGTGCGATTCAAAATGAAAAAGCGATGCGTGTCAAAACCTCAGCAATGAGAACTTTATATCTCTTGGATGCTTCGGAAGGTATCGCTTATGCCGATCAAGTGAAAAATGATTCAAATCAGGAAATATTAATTACTGTTGGTGAGATTTATGCCGCGAGTGGCGACGTGAAATTTTTGCCTTATTTTGAAAAAAAATGGATGGAGATGGAGGACTTTGAATTGATTTCTTTTTTCGATAGTTACCGAGCTTTGGTTCAGTTAGCTGATGATAAAAAGTATGAATTGATTATTTCGAATTTGAAAAAAATGGGAATGGATTCGAATGATTCAAAGTGGAGAAGATTATCTGCAACAAAAACTTTACATGATTTGAGGGAAGAATATCGAGAAGCATTAAATGAAAAAAATGCAGATGGAAAAATGAAAGAATTTTTAAATAAAAGGATTGAAAAATTGACGGAGATGATTGATGAAGTGAAGTCTAAAACTAAGAGTCAATGGTTATTGGATGTGTATGAAAATTATCGGTATTGATTTTTTCGGTTGACGGTAAACTGTTTACCGTCAACCGAAAATTTATTCTTCCAATAAGTTATATCGTTTGGCATAAATTGAAATGGCACGAGCCAATTCATCTAGCTGAGTTGTTTCCAAAATCACTTTTTCTTTAAATAGAAAATCAAAGAAACTGGTTTTTCCATCATGTCCATTTCGCATCGCAGTCATAAATCCTGCATGATTATTTTCAATTCGACCTGCTCGAACTAAACGATAAGTATGCTTAAAAATATCGTACTCAACAATCAATAGCAAACTATGAAATCGTCGATGGAAGCATGAAATAAATAAAGGATTATGCAAAAAATCTTTATACTCATGTCCAAACAAAACGCGCTCGTAAAGTGGGTAAAGAAAGAGATTCGTGCGAATATCTGTTTCTTCTAAATATTCTTTTAATTCATCCAACTTTGTTTTTAAAACGTCACTCGACAATTGGTCATTATCTAATTCTGAATATAGAAACCATTGATTTTGGTCAGGATCAAAATACTCAGTATCGCCTATCCGTAATTTATAATCAAACTTAAGATAGTTTGGAACTACATAACCTGGATAATAATATTCAGCACCTGATTTTATACCAAAATCAATTTCCAAAAGCATGGTATAAAAACCCAAACTATACTTCGAATAATCAGGATGGAACAACCCCATGATACTCGCAATACTATTATCTCCTAAATCAAAAAAACTTGCTGCCGCCAAAGTATCACCATCGTAAATACAAGTTTCCCAAGTATCATAAATATTATAATCTGCATCACCAAAAAGTGATTTTCGCAAATTGGAAGAAACAAATCCACCAAACCTTTGTCGGTGAATTAAATACAAATCATTTTTCTCTTTATCAAAAACAGCTCTTCGTATGACAATTCGAAAACGCTTATTATTTCGATTAAAAATCTTCCGAACACTTTTTCTAAAAGTGTAATCTTTCAAGTCAAGTCGCGTCCAAACTGCGGTATATAATTTCCCATCAAAGCATAAAAATCGGCACGTGAAAATCATCTGTCCCATACGAAACCACCCTCTAGCGAGGTACTCGTCTAGTTTTTTATGTGGCAAAAATTCGGGATAATGGATTTCGGTAAACATTAGATTTTAACTATGCATTTTTTTAGATTAAAAATAACAATACTTTTACAAAAGAGGAACATGAAATTATTTCCACTTAATTCCACAACCAGCACTTGGTCGTTGAACTGGATTCGCAGGACGACTCACTAAAACTGCATCTAAAGCATCTCGCAAATCTTCACCAGTTACAGGTACATCACTTCCTGGACGTGAACCATCCATTTGACCTCGATAGACTAAATTTGAGGCACCATCAAAAACATAAAAATCAGGTGTGCAAGCTGCATCGTATGCCTTAGCAACTTCTTGCGATTCATCATAAAGGTATGGAAATGTATAGCCACTTTCTTTTGCAAACTCAGTCATCTTTTCAGGTGAGTCTTGCGGATATCTTTCCACATCATTGCAACTGATTGCAACAAATGCAATTCCTGCATCTTGATATTCTTTAGCAATATTGACAATTTCATGATTCACATGAATTACATATGGACAATGATTGCAAGAGAAAATTACAACTGTTCCAATTCCAGATTTGATGTCATCGAAACTTATCATTTTTCCACTTACAGTATCTGGTAAATTAAAATCGGGAGCTTTCGTTCCCAAGGCAAGCATAGTTGATTCGGTAAGAGCCATAGTATTTTGATATTTTTTTATTTTAAATTTATAAACATTCGTGATTGATTCCTAAAATATATTTTTCGACCACACCAATTTCTTTCGCCACTTCTGCACCATTAAAACCTTTGATTAAATCATCTTTCATTCTCAACTTCACCTGATTAGTATATTTTTTTGACAAAGGCAAATATGACCAATGCCATTTTTCTTCATTGTATCCATGCGGACGTTCGCTTCCTTTTTTTGTGTAAGGTTGGTAAAAACCGAATTTGTGTGCATTGTTTTTTAACCAATCATATTCTTTTTTCCCTTTTCCTTTTTCAAAATATTTATTAGTGAAATTATTCAAATCAATGTCCGTTCCCCAATGATGTCGTGATGTGCTTGGCATCGAACTAAATTCTAAAATCTTTAATGCGCGATCTTTTGGATTGGGTAAATCTTTGATGATATCTTTTACACCAGTCGTTTTTCTTTTTCCATTCCACTTGGCTTCCCAAATTCCTTTTTGATAGTTAAAGTTACGAGCAGCTGATTTTATAACAAAAGAAATTCCATCCTGTTTGGCAGCTGCATGCATTTTTTTAAAAGACTCATAAGTTTCTTTTTGGATAAACATACCTTCTCGATCAGTATATTTCTTTTCTATTTTTAAAAAATTATTATGATTCTTTGGCTCAAATTTTCCCATTAAAAAATCGAGTGTGATTGATGTGTCGATGGAGATTTTATTGGAAGGGGTTTCTTTAGAAGTAGGCATCTTTATTTCAGCTTTAGAAATGGTGGGAGTTGATTTAGTTGCCGAATCATTACAAGCAAAAAATAAAAAGAGAGTAAATATTATTGTAAGAAATTTCATGTAAATCTATTGTTATGATTTAGACACGGATGAACACAGACTTTACTGACTAACGAAAAAAATCTAATGGAAAAGTCAGTAAAATCTGTGTTTGTCTGTGGCTAGTAAAATTAATACTCAAACGTCATCGTTTCATACGGATAATCAAAAAGATATTGTTCCTTAATCAACTTGGCTACTTTAGTAGGAACCATTTCTACCCAAGTCTCATCATTCGCTTGAATCAATTCCAAAACTTGCTTTGAAAAAATATGTAAATTATTTCGATCAAAATTTTCAATATCCACGATTTTCCCATCCACTAGCAAGTGCATGTACAAATGTTTGATCGCCTCAGGCACAGGTAAGTTTTTACAAGTCATCAATTCTTCACTACCTTCTTGCATCGAAGGGTAAACATACATCTTCATTTTTTTAGTAAATAACTCCCCAAACTCCATCAACAAACTTTTCTTTTTATCGTCAAAATATTTATCATTGATAATTTCTAACAATTCTTTTACGCCGATAACCAAACCAACAGTTTGTACTTTAAAATCTCCTAAATAAGTAACCAAGCGCTGATGTTGTTCACAATTAGAAACGACAACGGTCTGTCCCATTGCACACAAAACATTTGCTCGATCCATAAAATCTTTTTCATCCAATGCACTCATTCCTTCGCCACCACATAAATTATCCATTGTAATTTCAGTCAATAAAAAAGCTTTTCGAACATCCACTTCTTCTTCATTTCTAAACTGCTCAAAACTTTTATTGATCATATCTTGATTCACTAACGTCGCAGGTCGAAAACTTCCTCGAACCACCAAAACATGTTTTTTATATAAAAACTCTGAACCGTGAATATTTTGTCCATCAGGTCCAAACATTGCAACTTTCGTCAACCCATTTTTTACCATCATCAAACTCAACCAACGATTATCCACCTCTTTAAAATCTGGGCCAGTCAATCGAATCATATCAATTGCCACTCGCCCTTTCAAATTATCCATGAGAGATTGAACCATCACTTCTGGATCTTCATGATAAGTAAAACAAGCGTACAATAAATTGACACCTAAAATTCCGACAGCTTGCGCTTGCAACTCAGTACTATTGTCTAACATTTTGACATGCAAAACAATATCATTGGTTTCACCCTGAGGAGACAATTGAAATCGTAAACCTAACCAACCGTCACCTTTGATCGTGCGAGAATAATTCAATGCTGCAATCGTATCTGCAAAAACAAAAAAGTTAGTGTCTGGTCGTTCATTCGCCAATCGAGTCATCATCAAATCATATTCATGATCCAACATTTTGTACAATCGACTTTCACAAACATATCGACCGCTCGCTTCCACTCCATAAATTTTATCTGAATAAGTTTTGTCGTAGGCAGACATCGTTTTGGCAATCGTACCTGCCGCTGCTCCAACTGTAAAGAAGTATCGAGCGACTTCCTGACCTGCTCCAATTTCTGCGAAAGTCCCATAGATTTTATCATTAAGATTAATTTCGAGAGCTTTCTGTTCCGTTTCTAACGCTTGCCGTTTCATATAAAAAGAATAATTTTTTGAAATGTAAATTTACATAAAATGTAGCGGTTGACTTTAGCCGATCCGCAAAAAATAAAACGAATAAATGGTGAAATAAAATATCCGACAAATCCTTGAACGAAAGAACCTAAATTTTGGTTTTCATTTTTGACATTTAGCTAACGATTAAAATGTGGTTCGCTAGCTGAATATTTCTTATTTTTGCAAAAAAAACAATAATAATGTTTCCAAAATACGACGTAATAGTAGTGGGTGCAGGACACGCAGGTTGCGAAGCAGCAGTTGCAGCAGCCAATATGGGTTCAAAAGTAATGCTTGCTACGATGAATATGCAGACTATTGCACAAATGAGTTGCAACCCAGCGATGGGTGGAGTGGCGAAAGGACAAATTGTTCGAGAGGTAGATGCCTTGGGTGGTTACTCAGGAATCATCACGGATAAAACGATGATGCAATTCCGAATGTTAAATCTTTCGAAAGGGCCAGCTATGTGGAGTCCACGAGCGCAAAGTGATCGAGCGAAATTTGCTCGACTGTGGAGAAATATGTTGGAAGCACATGCTAATATTGATTTTTGGCAAGAGATGGTGACGGGCATCATAGTTAAAGATGGGCGAGCTTGCGGAATTCGAACAAGCATGGGAATCGAGATTGAAGGTTCGTCGGTTGTTTTGACTAATGGAACATTTCTAAATGGATTAATTCATATTGGAGAAAAACAATTTGGTGGAGGCCGAGCAGGTGAAAGAGCAGCCAAAGGAATTACCGAGCAGTTGGTCGAACTAGGTTTTGAATCAGGCAGAATGAAAACGGGAACCCCTCCACGAGTGGATGGTCGTAGTTTAGATTGGTCTGCGATGGAAACTCAACCTGGAGATGAAAACCCATCTAAGTTTTCATTTACAGATACCCCAAAATTGGAAAAACAACATCCTTGTCATATCACCTACACGAGCAAGGAAGTTCATGAAGTTTTAAAAACTGGCTTTGATCGTTCGCCAATGTTCAATGGTCGAATTCAAGGATTAGGCCCAAGGTATTGTCCATCCATTGAAGATAAAATTGAGCGATTTGCAGATCGAGATCGTCATCAACTTTTTATCGAACCAGAAGGCTGGGATACTTGCGAAATTTATGTTAACGGATTTTCTTCTTCGCTTCCTGAAGATGTTCAGTACAAAGCGATGCGAAAAATTCGAGGTTTTGAAAATGCAAAAATGTTCCGTCCAGGGTATGCGATTGAGTATGATTATTTTCCACCAACCCAATTAAAAATTTCATTGGAAACTCGCTTGGTGAAAAACTTATTTTTTGCAGGACAAATTAATGGAACGACGGGTTACGAAGAAGCAGCTTGCCAAGGTTTGATGGCTGGAATAAATGCACATCAAGCGGTGAAAGAAGAAGACGCATTTATCTTGAGAAGATCTGATGCATACATCGGAGTGTTGATTGATGACTTGGTGAATAAAGGGACGGATGAACCATATCGAATGTTTACGAGTCGAGCGGAATACCGAGTTTTGTTGCGTCAAGATAATGCGGATGTTCGATTGACTCCTTTAGCAGAAAAACTCGGTATGCAGAATATGGAGGAACGTGCAGACCGTGTTAGGAAAAAAGTAGAGGATGAAAAACTAGTACAAAAGCATTTCAAAAAGGTAGGTGTGACACCCGATGAAATTAATCCATTTTTGGAATCTATTGATTCAGCACCTTTGAATCAGCAAAAGAAATTGTATAGTGTATTAATGCGTCCAAATATTATGATTGATGATTTGCGAAAAACACTTCCGTCATTGGATACTCACTTGAATCAATTCGACAAAGAGTTTGTGGATTTGGCTGGTATCAATATGAAGTATGAAGGCTATATCAAAAAAGAACAAGAGATGGTGGATAAAATGAATCGTCTCGAAGATGTAAAAATCAAGGAGACGATGGATTATTCGGAATTGGTTTCTTTGTCAGGTGAAGCGCGGGAGAAGCTGGCAAAATTGCAGCCGCATACGATTGGACAGGCGAGTCGAATTAGTGGGGTGAGTCCTTCGGATATTTCGGTTTTGTTGGTGCATTTGGGACGGTAGGATTTTTCCGAAATAAAATAATAAATAAAAGCAGTTGTTATCTTGAAGGTTAACAACTGCTTTTTGTTTGTATATTCTTTTTTTTGAGTAAAAATCTTCAAAAGATAAAAATAGATTTCCCCTAAAAAGTCTCCCACGAATTTTATATTTGTTCAAAAGAAAAAAATGAAAAATCAAATTCAATTTCTCCTCATTGGACTTTTAATCTGTTGGAGCTCCTCAAATATTTTTTCTCAAAAAATGAATAACCCATTTTTGCAAACAACGGAATCAGGTCAATTAAAAATGACTCAAAAAGGTGCATCGCATTTTGCAGGTTTAGCTTTGTCTTGTTTGCAAAAAGAATATCCGAACAAGTTGAATCAAGTGTTGAAAGATGGAAATGATTTGAAACGACCAACGGAATTGCATCCTGCATTTTATGGATGTTTTGATTGGCACTCGTCAGTTCATGGACATTGGATGTTGGTGAAACTGTTGAAAGACTTTCCAAGTTTACCAGAATCGAAAATGATTCGGAAAAAGCTGGGAGAGAATTTGACTGCCGAAAATATCAAGGGCGAAGTGGATTATATGATAACTGAGAGCAAAAGTTGGGAACGAATGTATGGTTGGTCTTGGATGATGAAATTAGCAGAAGAACTTCACACTTTCAAAGATGACGAAGCACAAAAGTGGTCAAAGAACTTACAACCATTGACCGATTTGATGATTGAACGATACATGAGTTTTTTACCAATTCAGACTTATCCTGTTCGAACGGGCGTGCACCCAAATACTGCTTTTGGAATGTCGTTCGCTTGGGATTATGCTAATTCAGCAGGACATTCGAAATTAAAAAACTTGATTGAGCAACGAGCACGAGTGTATTATTTTTTAGATTGCAATTGCCCTGCGGAGTTTGAACCAAGTGGAGAAGATTTTTTATCAGGCTGTTTGGAAGAAGCAAACTTGATGCGACGAGTTTTATCGTCTGCGGAATTTGAAAAATGGTTTAAGAAATTTTTACCCAAAAAGAAATTAAAAACTTTGTTGACTCCCGCAGATGTAAGCGATCGAAGTGACCCAAAAATTGTACATTTGGATGGGTTAAATTTGAGTCGGGCGTGGTCTATGTATGGGATCTCCAAAAATATAAAAAGCAAGAAAAAACGAAGACTGATGTTTGAAGCTGCCGAGAAACATTTGCGAGTAACCGTTCCAAATGTAGTTTCTGAACATTACGAAGGATCACATTGGTTGGCATCATTTGCGGTTTTTGCATTATCATCAAATAAATAATGGAAGAGAAAAAACAACATGTTGGTGATTGGTTAGAGAAGTTGCAACGAGAGAGTTGGAACTTGGAATTACTGGTTTCGGGTTTTTCGATTTTCTTATTAATTCAAGCATCAGAAGGTATGTTGTGGGTGCTGGATTATGTCAATTTGCATATCGCCTTGAGTGGAAATATGGAAGGTGTGATGAGAACATTTATCATCACCTTAATTTTAGCTTCTTGGGTTTTGACATTTAATTTAATTGTACATGTTTTTCTTCGAGGGTTTTGGATTGGGACAGTTGGGTTGAGATCGGTACAAGGAAGTATTGACCTTGATAAATTGGGCTACAGCGAATATTTTACTAAAAAATTAAAAACGAGAGTTCCGAGTTTAGATAATATGTTGGAACGATTGGACACTTTATCGAGTGTGATCTTTGCGTTTACTTTTTTAGTGGTCTTTATGATGTTCTCGATGTTTTTGTTTTTCTCCGCCTTAAGTTTATTTACGTATGTATTTATTTTTGGATTATCTGAATTAATTTCCTCGGAATCAGATCTTGGAATAATGCTATTTAATGTGGTGAAAATATCTGTCTTATTTTCATTGTTTTTAGGATTGATTTATTTCATTGATACGTTATCACTAGGATTTTTTAAAAGATATAACTGGATTAGTAAAATTTATTTTCCAATTTATAGAGTTATCGGAGTGATCACGATGGCTGGAATTTATCGAAGTATTTATTATAGTTTAATTAACCGGTTTTCAAAAAATAAAATTCGACTAGCTCTTGGTGTTTACTTGATTATGTTTTTTTTAATTCCCTTCTTCAAGTTTGACCAATACATTTTTTACCCTGACAATAGTTCTGAATTTGAAATCAGTAGTAATGTGTATGACGATATGCGAAAGGAAGACAAGTATATCCGAACTGCAAGTATTCCTTCTCAATTTGTGAAAGGAGATTTGTTGCCATTATTTATTAGATATCAAGTGAGAGACAATGCTATCCTAGGAAAAATTTGTGAAGATTTTAAGCCTGAAAAAAATGATGGATTCAATTCTGGTATATCTTATAAAAATGGAAATTTTAAATTAGGCGATCCAAATACCAATGAAAAAAATCCAGATAAAGCGTTAGAATGTTTAAAGAATTTCTATTCTATTTCAATTGATTCAATTCTCATGGATATAGAGTTTTATTTTTATACTCATCCAAATCGAGAGGAGAGAGGAATTTTTACTATGTTGCAAACTGATTCTTTAGATACAGGGAAGCATGATATTTTTATCAAGAAAAAGAAACTAAACGAAGAGGAGGAATTTTATGAAGAAGACTTTTCGAGGATCACCTTTTGGAAAGAATAGATTTAAAATAAGATAAAACAACAACTATGAATTACATTAAATTTTTAACCATCCTATTTTTTGCGTTCACTATTTCAAGCTGCGAATTTGGAACATCAACGAATGTTGAAAATGGAAATTCAATTACTGATGATTCGAAAAAAACAATTCCGACCACGCCAGTCAAAGTTGAAAAAATAGATAATTGGACTTGTATTCCAGGGGAACAAGTTGGACGAATCAAAGCCAATTTTAATAGCGTAGATATTTATAAAACTTTTGGAAAAGAGAATGTGATGGAAGCCGAAATAGGTTTGGGAGAAGGTGAAATGAAAAAAGGATTATTAGTTTTTCCAAAAACGAATAATGAAATTCAAGTGTTATTCCAAGGCAAAGAAGAAATGACGAAAATTGAAAGTATTAGAATAAAAGGAACAGATTCGAAATGGAAAACAGACTCTGACATAAAAGTAGGAACACCTTTGGAAGCGTTAGTTGCAATCAATGGAAAGGATTTTAATTTCTATGGTTTTGAATGGGACTACGCTGGGAAATTGGCAAATTGGAATGGTGGAAAATTAAATGATCAATTGAGTGTTTTCTTGGAAGCAACAAATGAAGAAGCTGTTTTTCCGCATTTACTAGGTGACAAAGAGTTTTCATCGAACAATCCAAAAGCAAGGGAAGCAGGATTAAAGGTAAGTGAAATATTGATTAATTTTTAAATATATAAACACACGTAAATACTATGTTAGAATTTTTGAGAAAACTATTTGGAGGAACTGATTTAAAACCAATTATTGAAAAAGGAGCATTGATTATTGATGTTCGAACGGTGAAGGAATTTCAAGGTGGAAGCGCTGAAGGGGCTAGAAATATTCCATTGGGAGATCTTTCAAGAAATATAGATGAGATTAAAAAAATAAAGAAACCTGTCATCACTTGTTGTGCTTCAGGAATGCGAAGTGGAGCTGCTGTAAAGCAATTGGAGAATTATAGAATTGAAGCGTACAACGGAGGTTCTTGGCAAAGTGTGAATAAGCAAATGAAAAAATAGAATAGAGAGAGACGCTAAATTTTTACGCAAAAAAGTTTACTGGACTAGTTTCGATCTCATAAAAAAATAGTGCCTCTCTTTTCTTTAGCCAGTTATCGGATACCTCCAAGGTATCCGATAACTAACCTTTACCTTACTTTTCAGCTGTCAATCGAATATCCGCCTGCTTCGCTTTTTGAATCAAATCCAAAAACTCTTTTCGATATCCATGCTCATCTTTTCCAAGTGCACCTTGCGCTATTTCTGAGATATTATCATAAGTCGCATTTCCTTTAAATTTTGAATCTCGCAATACCATCGCAAAACTTGCCACAGCTGCCGAGAAGCGAAAATTATTAGAAGAAGCCTGTAGAGAAAGACCATTATCCTTTGCCGTCATTTCCAATAATTTACTAACATCTTCATTTGGTTTTTTGTATCGTAACTTGATGGTCATCCAATCAGGATCAACTTTTGCCCATCGTTTGACAGAACGATCTTGATATTTTAGTGGATCAACTTTGCCAGCAGAAGTTGTTTTAGAACCAGTTGGAATGATTTCATAAATTGCCGTGACTGTATGGCCTGCGCCTAAGTCTCCTGCATCTTTTTTATCATTATTAAAATCTTCGTTTTTAAGTTTTCGGTTTTCATACCCTACTAATCGGTATTCCTTGACATGTGCAGGATTGAATTCGATTTGTAATTTTACATCCTTTGCGATGGTGTGAAGAGTGCCGCCCATTTCTTGAACAAATACTTTTTTTGCTTCGTCAAAATTGTCGATGTAGGCATAATTTCCATTTCCATTATCAGCCAATTGTTCCATTCGACCATCTTTGTAATTTCCCATTCCAAATCCTAAAATGGAAAGAAAAACACCTGACTTTCTTTTTTCTTCAATCAATCGAACCAACTCAGAAGTGCTACTTGTACCGATATTAAAATCTCCATCGGTAGCCAAAATGATTCGGTTATTTCCATTTTTGATAAAAGTAGATTCAGCAGTTTGATAAGCCAATTGGATGCCTGCTGCACCCGCAGTACTTCCACCTGCTTCCAATCTTGAAAGTGCTTCCATGATTTTGTGCTGATCATTTCCAGGAGTCGGAGGAAGTACTAAACCTGAAGCACCTGCATAAACTACAATTGAAATTCGATCATCTTCTCGCATTTGTTGAGTCAATAATTGAAACGATTTTTTCAAAAGGGGTAATTTATTTTGTGCTCGCATCGAACCCGAAACATCAAGAAGAAAAACTAAATTAGAAGGAGGCATTTCATCCTTCGACAAAACCTTTCCTTGCAAACCAACATGAACTAATTTATGATCTTGATTCCAAGGGCAATCTGAAATTTCAGTATTGATAGAAAATGGATCAACACCTTTTGGTTGTGGATAATCGTAATTGAAATAATTAACAAACTCTTCAATTCGGACAGCATCCTTTGGAGGCATTTGTCCATTGTTCAGGTAGCGTCGAGAATTGCTGTATGATGCATTATCCACGTCGATAGAAAAAGTCGATAACGGTTTTTCGATAGACGAAAGAAATTCATTTTCTACAATGTGATTGTACTCTTCTGTGTTGTGTTGAGGGGCAGCAATTTCTTTATGTTTTTTTAAATGTGGCTTTCTGATAGGAGCACGAGAAAAAATTTCTGCATCAGCAACTTCATCTTCAACCTCTTCAACTTCAGCTATATCCTGATTCATCATAATTGGTTCTTCCTCCATTGTAATTTTTTCTTCTGGAACTTCTTTGATAACTGGCGGAGTAGGAGGTGGTGGTGACGGAGGTGTCACATCTCTAATTATTGTAATTGCTTCTTCTTGATAAGCATATTGATCGTCTATGGGTGTTTGATTATTTTGCTTTGAATTGCTTATTTTATCTTGAGAAGTCTTTGGGATATTATTTTGACAAGATGTTATAACAATGCAATTACAAATTAAAATAATTGCGAAAAAAGATAACGTATTTTTCATAACTTGATTTTTTATGGTGAGTAAATTTTATATTGGAGGAGATGCGGAGAAAAATATTTTTGGTGGGTCGAGTTATCTTTTTTTATTTTTTTTGAAAAAAAAAGAGCGCTATCTTCTCAAAAGATAACGCTCTTCATAATCTGTCGGAAAACTATTTTTTAGCGGTCAAACGAGCATTCGTTTCTTTCGCTTTTTTTACTAATTCTAAAAATTCATTTCGATATCCAAATTCATCTTTCCCTAAAGAAGTTTGAGCCATTTTTAAAACTTTATCAAAATCTGCATCACCTTTGAATTTAGAATCTCGTAACAACATTCCAAAACTTGCCACGGCTGCAGAGAATCTGAAATTGTCAGAAGCAGAAGCTAGTGAGATGTTTTTATTTGTTGCTTTTACGTTTAATAATTTACTTTTTTTGCCGTCAGGTTTTTTGTACCGTAATTTGATTGTCATCCAATCTTCGTTGGATTGATTTGATTTTTTAAAAACTTGATTAAAGAAATTTTTATTGACGGATTTTGAACCTGCTGGCACGATTTCGTAAAGTGCGGTAACCGTATGACCTGCGCCCAAATCACCTGCATCTTTTTTGTCATTGGCAAAATCTTCGTCTTTTAATTTTCGATTGACATAGCCAATTAAACGGTACTCTTTGACATAGTTTGAATTGAATTCAATTTGCAATTTTACATCTTTAGCGATGGTATGAAGTGTGCCGCCCATTTCTTGGACAAATACTTTTTTAGCTTCTTCATAATTGTCGATGTAAGCGTAATTTCCATTTCCATTGTCAGCAATTTGTTCCATTTTTCCATCTTTGTAGTTTTCCATTCCAAAGCCTAAAATAGAAAGAGATACTCCTGATTTTCTTTTTTCCTCAATCAATTTTACTAGCGCAGCATTGCTACTTGTTCCGACATTAAAATCTCCATCTGTTGCTAAAATGATTCGGTTATTTCCATTTTTGATAAAAGTAGATTCGGCAGTTTGATAAGCCAATTGAATCCCTGCGGCACCAGCTGTACTCCCACCAGATCTTAATTTGTCAAGTGCTGCAATAATTTTATGTTTATCACTTCCAGAAGTTGGAGGCAAAACCAACCCTGACGCTCCAGCATAAACTACAATCGAAACTTTATCTTCTTGACGAAGCTGCTGAACCAATAATTTAAATGCTTTTTTCAAAAGCGGTAATTTGTTTTGCGAACCCATAGAACCTGAAACATCGAGTAGAAAAACTAAATTGGAAGGAGGCATTTGTCCTTTTGGTAATTCGTAACCTTGCAAACCAATATGGACTAATTTATTTCCACTATTCCAAGGGCAATCTGAAATTTCAGTATTGATAGAAAATGGATCAACTGATTTTGGTTGCGGATAATCATAATCAAAGTAGTTAATAAATTCTTCAATTCGCACCGCATCTTTTGGAGGCATTTGGTAATTGTTCAAATACCTTCTAGCGTTACTGTAAGATGCGTTATCAACGTCGATGGAAAATGTAGAAAGTGGTTTGTCAGAAGAAGCTAAAAATTCATTTTCTACAAAATGATTGTATTCTTCATTGCTGTTATCAATCGGTTTTGGGTGTTCCTTTTTAGATTTTGTTTTGGATTGGTTTTTAGATTTTTTACAAACTTTAACTCCATCAACATAGTAGTCTTTTGTATTGGATCGAGAGCCTTTGATGTTTACTGAAGTTCCTTCATCGGATGAACTTACACCTGCAGTCGCTGCGGCAATTGCATTAATATTTCTTGTAGGTAAGTTTCTAATTTGTTCACTTGTGTATGTGCTTGCTACGGATGTGTGGTCTTGTTTGATGAGAGGAACTTTGTATCCGGTGACGACAACTTCATCCAATTGAACACCAGTTGATAAATGAACATTCATTTTAGTGGCTTGACCTGCTTTTGCGATTATTCCCGTTATTTTTTGAGTTGAATAACCTATGACGGAAACTTCCATGTCATATTTTCCAGGATTAACCTGAATGCAAAAATTACCTTCAAGGTCTGAGATTTCTCCGATCACAAAAGTCTTGTTTTGAGAGATAACAATATTAGCTGCGAAGATATCTTCGCCGGAATTTCCATCAATTACTTTCCCTACAATTGTTGTTTGGGAAAAGACAAGTGATGCAGAAAAAAGGAAAGTAATAATTAGAATT
This sequence comes from uncultured Saprospiraceae bacterium, assembly GCA_905480595.1. GTDB lineage: Bacteria > Bacteroidota > Bacteroidia > Chitinophagales > Saprospiraceae > CAJQQY01. The sequence goes on from CAJQQY010000498.1 coordinate 25,296, forward strand.
AAATTAATTTTCATGACTTTAATTTTTTTGTTAAAAAAGATTCTAGATCAACTCTGTAAATCAAATTTTCAAAAAGCGAAAAATTGATTTAGATTTGAATTCAATTACCACGACGAAAATTTTCACCAAAAAGGTTATCATGATTTTACAAAAAGAAATAATTCTACCTGCTCATCCGAGAGGATTTCACCTAATTACTAGGATGGTTTTAGAAGAAATAGATAATCTTCCTGAAGCAGGTTTGTTTCATGTTTTTATTAAACATACCTCCGCTGGTTTGACGATAAATGAAAATGCAGATCCTTCGGTTCGAGTAGATTTTGAGCAGGTTTTTAATCGTAGAATTATGCCAGAGAATGAACCATATTTGATTCACACAATGGAAGGTGCTGATGATATGCCTGCGCATATTAAGTCTACTTTGGTTGGAAGTTCGGTGACTATTCCGATTACGAATGGGCGATTAAATCTAGGAACGTGGCAAGGGATTTATCTTTGTGAATTTCGAAATCGTGGAGGAAGAAGGAAACTTGTAGCTACTATTTACAGTTAATAAAGTATCTTTAATTTCAATAAATAGGAGTAAATTTTTAAAATAAAAAAGAGAAGACTACTCATTTAACATTCTTAGCTTAGCTTAACTTAATACTTACTATTTTAGATAATTTTTTGAAAAAATAAATATCATTTGAACGCATTATTTGAAGGATTGCTTTTTGGATTGACATTGACCGTAATGGCAGGGCCAATTCTTTTTGCATTATTGCAAGCGGGAATTGAACATGGATTTCGAGCAGGGATGATGGTGGCTTTGGGTGTTTTTACAAGCGATGTTTTATTTGTGACAGCAGTTTATTTTGGATTGAATTATATTCAGGCGGTGATAAAAATGGATGGATTTAATTTGACACTAGGAATAGCTGGAGGCATTGCGTTGATTTTGATTGGACTCGGAACTTATTTTTCAAAACCACCTTCCTTACCTAACGACGATTTTTTTTCAGAAAAAGAGATACAAGAAGATTTAAATGAAATTCCAGATGTAAAGAATTTTTCCTATTTCAAATTGTTGCTCAAAGGTTTTTTAGTGAATACTATTAACCCATTTACTTTTTTCTTTTGGGGAGTAATTGCAGCAGGGAAGTTAGCAGAAAGTGGTTTTAGTCAAGATGAATTTTTTCTCTTCTTTGGAGCAATTCTTTTTGTGATTATAGCTTCAGATACTTTGAAAGTTTATTTAGCAAAAGTGATTCGAAAATATCTAAAGCCTGAAAATATTTTATTGGTTCGAAGGATTTCAGGAATTGCATTTGTGGTTTTTGGAATTATTTTAATAGCCCGAGTGGCGTTGTAACAGAATACAATTACAAGATTATTTTTTCCAAAAAGTATTATATTTTAAAATACAGTAAATTGCTCGAAAGCCATCTCGCCATCCAATTTTTTTACCATCTTCATAAGATCTTCCATAATAAGAAATACCCACTTCGTAAATTCTAATTTTTGGAATCCGAGAAATTTTAGCAGTCACTTCTGGCTCAAATCCAAATCGATTTTCCTTCAAACTCAAACCTTGAATCATTTCAGTTTTAAATAATTTATAGCAAGTTTCCATATCTGTCAAATTCAAATTGGTCATCATATTCGACAAATTAGTTAACCATTTATTTCCAATGGAATGCCAATAAAATAAAATCCGATGAGGTTTTCCGCCAATGAATCTTGAGCCATAAACTACATCTGCCACATCTTCCAATATTGGTTTTAATAAAATATTATACTCTTCTGGATCATATTCCAGATCAGCATCTTGGATGATTAAAAAATCACCTGTTGCATTTTTGATACCCGTGTGAAGCGCTGCACCTTTTCCTTTATTGACTTCATGTTTTGAATATTGAATATTCATTTCAGGATTAGCTTCCGAATATCGAAGAATCGCTCCTTCTGTATCATCAGTAGAATAATCATTGATGATGATAATTTCTTTTTCCAAATCTCCAATCAACTGGACAGCTTTGATTTTATCTAAAATGAAATGAATAGTTGGAGCTTCGTTATAAGCAGGAATGACAATGGAAAGTTTTTGACTCATGTGATTTTTCTAAAGAATTAAAGAATGAAGTGCAAAACTAAAAAATCCAAGCCAGTATTTCACATAAATAACAGACTTGGATTTTTCAAAATAAAAATAACCATTCTTATTTCTTTTTAAGAGCCAGTATTTGGAATTTTATCATTCATCAGATTGAACCAAAGTGGAGGTAAAAATGATATCAGCATAGAACCTGGATAACCATAGGGCAATTGTGGACTTTCATCAAAATGTCGCAACACTTGAAACTTCCGAGTGGCTTTATAATGGTGGTCAGAATGTCGCGTCAATTCATATAAAAATATTCGACCCATTTCATGGTTTGAATTCCAAGAGTGTTGCATGGTTACATTTTCATAACGACCAGATGGCAATTTTTTTCTACGCAAGCCATAGTGCTCAATGTAGTTGACAGTTTCCAATAAAAGGAATCCTGTGATCGCAATAATGATCGCATAAGGAACTACAAACCATCCAAAATATAATCCAACAGAAATCAAGTAAGCAATTTGAATTATTTGAAAAAGTAGCATTTCGTTTTTTAAAGAAAAAAAAGATGTGCCTTGTTTTTTTAGTTTTTCATTTTCCAATTTCCATGCACTTCGATAACCTCCGAAAGTGGATCGAAACCAAAATGAGTATAAATTTTCGTTCAATCGTGAAGATGCTGGATCTTCATCAGTTGCGATATTTTTATGATGACCTCGATTATGTTCAATGAAAAAATGCATATACAAAGCAGAAAGTAATAAAGTCTTAGACATTAATTGTTCTGATTTTTTTACTCGATGACCTAATTCATGAGCGACATTAATTCCAATAGTACTGACGATAATCCCAAGACTCCAAGTCATTCCAATGAGTTCATAAGTTTCTAAACCTCCAGCCGAAACTGTGCTAAAAAAATACCACATAATCCCCCAAAGGATGGGAACATTTGAATACAATAACCAATCAAATATAGTAGCTGATAATTTTGAAACCTCTTCGTCCTCAGTTAAGTTTTTATCAGAAGAAGGTGATAAATAATCCAAAATTGGAATAATGGCAAATGCTAAAATAACCGTCGCATATGACCAATAGCCTTGATAATAAATAGCAATAAAAGTTGAAAGAGGAGCAAGGTAGGCGAGTAAATATTTTGAATCTTTCCAGTTCATAATTTAAGGATAAAGGATTTCTTTGAAAAATATTGACGATTAAAAATACAAATTTTAAACTATAATATGACAAAAAGGTTATCAAATAAGGATTTAGGTTTGTTACCTTTGCGTCACAATTTTTAATATTAAATTAAAAAATAACGAAGAAGATGAGTACTCAATTTCATAGTTTAAAAGTATTGAAAGTCACGCCTGAGATTAGCGATGCATCATCGATTACTTTTGAAATACCAAATGATTTAGAAGATAAATTCGATTATACACACGGACAATATTTGACCTTGAAATTTCAAATAAATGGGAAAGAAGAACGTCGTGCATATTCTATGTCGAGCAGTCCGTTAGAAAATGGAATTACAGTTACCGTCAAAAAAGTAGAGAAAGGGATTGTGTCCAATCATATTTGCAATAATTTAAAAGTAGGCGATTTGGTTGAAGTGATGGTTCCGCAAGGAAGATTTACGATGCAATTGGATGAGGAAAAAAATAGGACAATTTATTTATTTGGAGCAGGTAGTGGGATCACACCTTTGATGTCGATTGCGAAAACTGTTTTGGAAAAAGAACCACTTTCGACAGTATTTCTTTTTTACGGCAATAGAAATGAAGAGTCTATTATTTTCAAATATCAATTAGATGAGATGGAACGAAAGTATCAAAACCAATTCATCATTTGCCACACGTTAAGTCAACCTAAGAAAGAGAAGCCAAGTGGTTTTGGAGGGATGTTTAAAAAAGCAAAAATGTCTTGGGAAGGGGAAGTAGGTCGAGTAGATGAAATTAGTGTAAAGAAATTTTTAGCAGAGAATCCAACTAGAAGTAAAGAAGCACATTATTTTATTTGTGGTCCAGGAGGAATGATTGATGATGTAGAAAATACATTATTGGAAATGGGCATAGATAAAAAATCTATTCATTCAGAAAGATTTACTTCAATTGTTTCAGGCGATGAAAGTACGACTCATTTAGGAGCTGCTGCACCAATTGATGGAGCAAAATTAATTGTTCATCTTGATGGTGAAACGATAGAAACTGAAGTAAAAAAAGGAAAAACAGTTTTAGATACTTTATTGGATTTAAAATATGAGCCACCCTACTCTTGTTGTTCAGGATCTTGCTCAACTTGTATGGCAAAAATTGTTAAAGGAAAAGTTGAAATGGAGGCATGTTATGCATTGGATGATGATGAAATTGAAGATGGATTTATTTTGACATGTCAATCACATCCTACAACTAGTGAACTAGAGATAACTTTTGATGTTTAGAAATGTAAAGATATTGGAGTCATTAAACTAGTTCAAGAAAAGATGTAAGATGACTAAAATCAGAAAAACAGTCCACCTTAAAATGAACATAATTTGCGAAAATTCGCTATTTTTGTAATCAGGAATTAAACTATAAATAGAACCATAAAAAATCCACTCGTATGAATTTTGAATTAACCGAAGAACATTTAGCAGTCCAAGAAGCAGCAAGAGATTTTGCCCAAAAAGAATTAAAACCAGGAGTTATCGAAAGAGACTCAAAAATGATTCATGCTACTGAGCAAATCAAAATGATGGGAGAATTAGGTTTCATGGGAATGATGGTTTCTCCAGAATATGGAGGTGGCGGAATGGATACCATTTCATACTGTATAGCAATGGAAGAAATTTCTAAAGTTGATAATTCTGCCTCCGTTGCAATGTCAGTAAATAACTCATTAGTTTGCTGGGGATTAGAAACGTATGGAACAGAGGAACAGAAACAAAAGTATTTGACAAAACTAGCAACGGGAGAATGGATTGGTGCTTTTTGTCTTTCTGAACCTGAAGCAGGAAGTGATGCGACAAGCCAACAAACAACTGCTATCGACATGGGTGATCATTATTTACTAAATGGAACTAAAAACTGGATTACCAATGGAGGTACTTCAAAGGTACATTTGGTAATTGCGCAAACAGATCGTGAAAAAGGACACAGAGGAATAAATGCTTTTATCGTAGAAACAGATTGGGACGGTGTAGGAATCGGAGCTAAGGAAGATAAATTAGGAATCCGTTCTTCGGATACTCACACGATTATGTACACCGATGTAAAAGTGCCTAAAGAAAATAGAATTGGCGAAGATGGTTTTGGTTTTAAATTCGCCATGAAAGTTTTGACAGGAGGGCGAATTGGAATCGCAGCTCAAGCTGTTGGAATTGCAGCAGGTGCATACGAACTGGCAGTTGCTTACTCACATGAAAGAGCTGCTTTTGGAAAACCAATCAATCAACACCAAGCGGTGGCTTTTAAATTAGCTGACATGGCAACAGATATTGATGCTGCAAGAATGATGGTTCACCGCGCAGCATGGATGAAAGATGAACACATGGATTATACGATGTCTGCGGCGATGGCAAAAGTTTTTGCTTCAGAGGTTGCGATGAAACATACTGTTGAAGCAGTACAAGTGCACGGTGGATATGGTTTTGTAAAAGAATATCACGTAGAACGATTGATGAGAGATGCGAAGATTACTCAAATTTATGAAGGAACTTCTGAGATTCAAAGAGTAGTGATTTCAAGAGAGATTATTAAAAAAGGAAATTTATATGCTCCGATTTTAGGAGCGCCTGAAAAGGTGTAAGTTCTTTTTTTTGAAAAATATTAAAAGGCAATGACTCAGTTGAGTTGTTGCCTTTTTCATTTTTTTAGAAATATGATGCACCATTTTCAGGAAAAAAGGAGTCTTTAGAGGAAATGATACAAATTAAATTTTTTAAAAATAGCTAATATGAAAAAATTACTTCTCTTAGTTTTACTCCCTTTGCTTAGTCTTTCTCTTAATGCTGATTGTGGATATAATGGTATTTGGGTTTTTCCAAAAGGGAAAGAGATTTCGAAGAATTCGATATTTATGATTGAGGGATATGCTGCTTCTCAAAAGATAATTAGTAACCTAGATGGAAACAATAATGTATATCTTCAAAGTGAAAATCATACGGTGAAATTAACAGTTGAAAAGATAAACAAAGGAGGTTTCCGTTTAACACAAGCAATTCTAAAGCCATTAGAAAAATTAAGGGTGGGTGAAGAGTATTGGTTAATAATAGATAATGCCAATGATAAAATAAGTAGCGTAGGTTCTTATAATGGTAAAAAGAATAAATGGATAGTCCAAGATAAGTATGATAAAAAGAAACCATTTTGGCTTTCAGAAATGCGACCTAAATTAGTCAATAAATCATATGTGGAATATGGATGTGGGCCAGCAGTCTTTGCTCATTTTCAAGTGAAAATTAATGATGATTCAGAAACTCTAGTAAAAACTGAGGTGATGGATTTGAAAAATAATAAATCAACGTTTTATTATTTAACATCAAGAGAAGAGAAAATTGATATTGGTCATGGAATGTGTTCAGGAGCATTTTCTATAAGAAAAGATGGAGAATATAAAGTTAGGTTTGATCTTCTAGATGCAAGTGGAAATTCATACGGCAAGTGGTCTGAATGGACAAAGATCGATAACTTTCAAAGTAAAATGGGGAGGGTTAAGTTTTTAAATAATAATTTATCATTACAAATTGGAGTCATATTATTTCTTATAGCAGTTTTTATGAAAAGACATTCAAATAAAGTTTAATGTTTTTATAACAACCAAAAGCTACAAAATCACGTTTAATTAATTATTAATTCATCCAAAATCCATTCTTTGAAAGGAGCATTCCAAATCGCAAAAATTGCTGGTATCCCAGTTAAGCTACATTGGTCATTTGTACTGATGTTAGTTTGGGTAACTATTGAAGGAAGACGAAATGGAATGAATTGGGAAAGTGTTGGATGGTTTGCTGTTTTGATGGTAGGTGTATTTACATGTGTAATTCTACATGAATTTGGACACGCCTTTTCAGCTAAAAGATATGGAGTACGAACAAAGGATATTATTCTTTCACCTCTTGGTGGAGTGGCTCGTTTAGATGGCTTACCTGAAAAACCAATAGATGAATCAGTAGTTGCTTTTGCAGGGCCATTGGTTAATATTTTTCTTGCTGTTATTTTTGGAGGTTATGGTTGGATGACGTCAAGTATTGATTTTTCTAATCTCGGAACATCGAGATTGGTGTTTGGAAATCCTGAAAACTTTGTCACTTTATTTCTTCTGATCAATATCTTTTTAGCTCTTTTTAATTTGATTCCTGCTTTTCCAATGGATGGAGGGCGAATATTTAGATCATTGCTTTCTCCAAGTTTGGGAAGACGACGAGCTACTTTGGTTACAACATATTTGGGACAAGGGATGGCGATTTTATTAGTAATATTAGCCTACTTATTTGTCCCTCCACGAATGACTTTTTATCTAATTCCACTTTTTTTATTGTCAAGTGTGTTTATGTTTTTTATGGCAACGCAAGAATATAGGATGGTGAAATTTGAGGAAATTTTGAAAAAACATTCTATATCTGAATTAATTCGTCAACCTATAAATGTCCTGCAAAAAAATGATCACATTGCTCATGCTATTGATATTTTGAAACGAGGTTTGGAAAGAGATTTTTTAGTGAAAAATGAGGATGGAACAATTGCAGGTGTTTTTTCTCAACCTGAAATTTTAGAAGTGGCGAAAAGTATTCCTACGGATTCGCATGAAGATCATGGAGTGGAAGAGTTTATTTCTCTAGTTAAAGATGTTGCTCATCCAAATGATTCTCTACACGTTTTTTACAAAAAATTAGTGCATCAAGAATTACGAATTTTACCCGTTTTTGAAAATGAAAATTTAGTTGGAGTGGTGGACATTCAGCAGCTAAATGATTTTCTTCGAGTAGAATATGAAATGAAGTAGTCAATTATTTAAACTGATCCTTTTCCAAAACTCCAACTCCAAATAAGGCAAAATCATATTTCACAGGATCTTTTGCGTCAAACATCTTTAAATTATTAGTTAGTTCAATTACCGATTTCCAATCCGTTTGTTTTCGTTCTAGTAATCCTAATCTTCGAGCTACTCGATCGACGTGTACATCTAAAGGCATCAATAATTGCGCAGGTTTTATATTTTTCCAAATGCCAAAATCAACTCCTTTTTTATCCTTTCGAACCATCCAACGGAGGAACATATTTAATCGCTTACAAGCAGAATTTCGAATTGGAGTAGAAACATGTTTTCGAGTTCGATGAGGTGCGTCAGGAAGAGAAAAAAACTGCTCATGAAATCCTTTTAAAGCAGTTTCTACATTTTCACTTTTAGGAGTTAGATGATTGGAGAAAGCACTTTCTAGGGAGTCATTTTTTTTATAAAAATCTTGGAAAAATTCTAAAAAGTAGAGTGTGTCAATTGCTTGAAAAGTTCGATGTTTAAAGCTTAAAAAAGACGCTCGATCTTTTTCTTCATGATTTAAAATAAAATCGTAGGGAGCTCCATCCATCAATTGAATTAATTCATTCGCTTTATTAATGATTGTTTTTCGTTGTCCCCACGCGAGCATAGAAACCCAAAAACCCATTATTTCAATATCTTGTTTTCGAGAAAATTGATGAGGAATAGAGATTGGATCGTTTTCGATAAAATCTTTTGTATTGAATTTTTTTACACAAGAATCGAGGTAAGATTTTAATTCCTGTTGGTTAATGTTTAGATTTGTCGGCATATTACATTTGAGGTGAAATATTCGCTGAGAAGAAATACCTATTTAGCGTTAGTTTTACGATAGATTAAAAGGAATTCAATTATTCACCTAATTAAATTTGAAGCCTGATATGACCGCCACACTTACTTATACTCTCGTTTTAGCCGCAATTTTTATTGGTAGAAAAGCATTCGATATTATTGAACAGGAATCGAAATCGTAGTTTATTTTTTATCTAAAAACCAAATTATGATTTTTAAATCCTGATTACCTAATCAACAGATCGACAGATTAATTTTTCCCTGGTTTTTTATACATTTCCATTTTCACCAATCCCATTCGTTGGAAAAAATGTCCTAGTGAAACTCTCAAAACTCCCATTCCATACTTCGCACTTCGTTGGAAATTTATTGAAGAAGCTTCATCAAAATATTTTGTTGGGCAAGTTACTTCTGCAATATCAAAACCTGCATAAATTATTTGCGACAACATCTCATTATCAAATACAAAATCATCATCATTCGCATTAAAATTAATGCCTTCCAAAACCTCTCGACTGAATGAACGATAACCAGTATGGTACTCTGATAATTTATAATTGACCAACATATTTTGAGTAAAAGTCAACAAGCGATTAGCAATGTATTTATACAAAGGCATTCCTCCCTTCAATGCTCCTTTTCCTAAAATTCTTGAACCCAAAACTACAGGATACAAATCATCTCCAATAATATTTACCATTGCTGGAATCAACATTGGTGTATATTGATAATCTGGGTGAAGCATGATAACTATATCTCCACCAAGCTCTAAAGCTTTGTTATAAAGTGATTTTTGATTACCTCCGTAGCCTTTATTATTTTCATGTCGAATGATATGTTTGATGCCAATCTTTCGGCCTAATTCTGAAGTATTATCTTTACTTGCATCATCACAAAGAATCACTTCATCCACCAATGGAAATGGAATTTCTTTGTAAGTTTTTTCTAATGTCAATGCTGCATTATAAGCAGGTAAAACGACAATCACTTTCTTTCCTTTGTACATAATATTTTTTTGAACTGTGAACGCTTAAATGATAAGAGGACAGTTTTATCAATTATCATTTAGTATGATTATTTTATACTTCGTAAATAAACTAAACCTTGATCGGTCACTTTCGGAACGAATTCACACGCCGATAGTTTTTTATTTAACTGCTTTTCAATTGGAGTAATTTTCGGAAATAATTCTTGAACAGTATATTCATAAAGTTCGGCTGTTCGTTCATCTTCGGTATGATGAATAAGATGGTTATTACGCCTCGAATCAAATTCTTCCTGAATGACTTGAGTCAATTCGTTTTGATCCAAAATCCATTTTTCCAAATCTTCTATAGATTTAATATCTCTTCGAAGTAATTCATGAAAGTAAGGTCTAATTTTGGACCAAACAGTAATTTTAAATTCATTAGGCAAATACATTCGTTGCCTATGATTAAGGTGTGTTGGGTTGTTCATTTATGTAACGGTGTTGTTTTCAAAATATGGGGCAGATAATATTGATGAATTATGAGAGATAAGCAAAAAGTCTTGAGCATAAAACTTATCACTTGTCACTCATAGTTCATCGCTACGTTTTATTCTTCTTCATCTTTGGCTTCTGGCTCATCTTCCATGTCAATCAAACTTCTTTCATTCAAGAAGTTGAACCATTTGATTACTTTTTTGATATCACTAGTATGCACTTTGTCTTCATCGTAATCAGCTAAAATTTTTCTAAAATAAGCATGTAACTCTTTAGAAGAACCACTTGTAGAAGGAACAGGGTTCTCTTCCATTTGCTCAACCATAGTTCTAAATATAAATTTCAATTCAGTCGAATCTTCTAACGTAAAGATCCCAATACTTGCTAAAGGAGTGAATTGATGTTTTCTTGCTGGGGCAAATTTTCTTTTGCCACTATCTAAATCTTCTATGATTAGACCATTATCTCTATTGGCAGCTAATTTGAATACGCCTGACATTCCACTTACGGCTACTAAATCATCTAATTTCATTATGTGAGTTTTTATAAAAAAATAAAAATAGGTTATAATTTTCGGGTGCGAAATTACAAATTCTATTGAAAAAAAAGCATTTTCAAAGCAGATGCTTTTATAGGTCGAAAAAAAGTAAAAATGTTTTTAATACTGCGAGGGGGGAAAAGATGAAGACCAAAAACACAATAAAAGACTAGTCCTCGCCAAAAGTCAAGCTTTGTTTTATAGAATAAATTGATACTAAAAGACATTTCTAATCGTACCTTTTTTTAATCTTTTTCGTAAAATTTTTTTCATGTAAAATTTTCCTAATTTTGCACCCGATTTAATATTTACCTAACCAAAGTATGGTTTCTCATGATTGATGAGAAATTTTAAAATGTAAAAAATGAAAAAAGATTTTTTAAAAAAACTAGGTCTTAAAGCCAAAAATAACGGAACGAGTACAGGGCTAAAGTCTTATACTTCAAAAGAATATATCGAATCTTATTCTCCAGTTGATGGAGCATACATCGGTAGTGTTGGGGTGACTTCAAAAACTGATTATGAGCGAGTGATCAAAGCTTCGCAAAAAGCATATGCTACTTGGAGAACAATGCCTTCGCCAAAGCGTGGAGAGATTGTTAGACAATATGGAGAAGCACTTCGAGAGAATAAAATTGCACTTGGGAAATTAGTTTCTTACGAAATGGGAAAAAGTCTTCAAGAAGGTTATGGAGAGGTGCAAGAGATGATTGATATTTGTGATTTTGCAGTTGGATTGTCTCGTCAACTATATGGATTGACGATGGACTCTGAACGACCAAATCATAGAATGTATGAGCAATGGCATTCACTTGGGATTGTTGGAATTATTTCGGCGTTCAATTTTCCAGTTGCTGTTTGGTCTTGGAATTCGATGTTGGCTTTAGTTTGTGGAGATGTTTGTGTTTGGAAACCTTCAGAGAAAGCACCAATGTGTGGAGTAGCTTGTCAGAATATTTTCCAAAAAGTTTTGAAGGCAAATAAAGTTCCTGAAGGAGTTTCTTGCTTGATTAATGGGGATTATAAAGTTGGAGAATATTTGACGAAGGATAAAAGAGTTCCTTTGATTTCTGCAACAGGAAGTACTCGAATGGGAAAAATTGTGAATGCTGAAGTTGCTGCTCGATTGGGTAGAACGATTTTGGAATTAGGTGGAAACAATGCCATTATCATTACTCCAAGTGCAGATATGAATTTGGTTTTACCAGGTGCAGTATTTGGGGCAGTGGGAACTGCAGGGCAAAGATGTACTTCTACTCGACGTTTGATAATTCACGAGAGTGTTTATGATACCGTGAAAAGTAAAATTACGAAAGCATACAAGCAAATTAAAATTGGAAACCCATTAAGTGCTAAAAATCACGTTGGTCCTTTAATTGATACCGATGCAGTAGAAGCGTATTCTGAAACATTGAGAAGAGTAAAAGAAGAAGGTGGAAAAATAATAGTTCCTGGTGGAGTTTTAAAAGGAAAAGAATATAAAAGTGGTTGCTACGTGAAACCTGCAATTGCAGAAGTAGAGAATCATTTCGAAATTGTACAGCATGAAACGTTTGCTCCAATTTTATATATCATGAAATATAAAACATTGGATGAAGCGATAGCAATGCAAAATGATGTACCTCAAGGTTTGTCATCTGCGATCATTACTGATTCAGTAAAAGAAGCGGAGCAATTCCTTTCAACTGCAGGTTCTGATTGTGGAATCGCAAATGTAAATATTGGAACTAGTGGTGCTGAAATTGGTGGTGCTTTCGGTGGTGAAAAAGAAACTGGAGGAGGACGTGAAAGTGGATCTGATGCATGGAAAGCTTACATGCGACGACAAACGAATACAATTAATTACAGTAGCGAATTGCCTTTGGCTCAAGGGATTAAATTCGATTTGTAGAAAATAAGTTTGATTAAAAATTAAAGGTGTTAACACATGATTTGTGTTAACACCTTTTTTAATTAGAAATTAAAAGTGTTTTTTTATCTAAAATTGTAAGAAGGTGAAAAATTGAGAAAGATTCATAGAATTTTCTTAATTATTAAGTGGCGTTACTTCTGCTTTCAACCACTTATCCAATTTATCATAAATCTTCTTTTGATCTTCTTTCGAAAAATTCTTAATTCGAGTTGTGTGTGGTCCTCCTTCTAAAGTCATTCTCAACGCATCCGTTTTTGGATTTGGTGTAACGCCACAAGCAGTCCAAGTATCAATGCCTCCATAAATGTATAAAACACGTTTTCCTTTTTTCATTAAAAAGTCATTCACACCTTGCAAGTATGGTTTGTAAGTTAAGTCCACATCTTTTGGGCCAAAGAGTCGATTAGTAGGATTTTTTACAACTTGAAGTAAGTCTTTGACATTCTCCGTTGGAAAACCATAATATCCTAACTCAGTCATAAATTGGTAAAACGCTGGAGCAAAATATTCAATCGAAGCATCCGAATAAAAACTCCAACTCACGATTTTTTCGATGTAATCAAAAATTTCTTTTACACTAGATTTTGATGTTGGAATAGTTTCACATTCACCTCCCCATTGCCAAAATGCAAATGGTAATTCTAATGCCGCATACTCCAAAACAGATTCTACTCCAATTGAAAATGTTTGTGATTTTTCAGTCGCATAATTTTCAATCATTGGAATCAATTCAGCCCTTCGTTCCAACATGTTTCTTTGCAATGCGATTAATTTATTTCGACATTCTTCAGTCCCGGTTATTTTTTGATGCTCATCAGTTCGAGGGTCTTCTTGAGCAAATGCCAAAGGCGCAACATAAGGAACGGCAACGCAAACATCTTTTGGGTATTTACTTTTATAAATTAAAGTTGTTGTTCCACCTTTGCTAATGCCTGTACTCACCCATTCTTTTTTATAAAACTTCTTAAACAACTTTCTAATGCGATGCAAATCATCCATCGCTTGATCGTTGGTGAGATATTGATATTGAATATTTTTTGGACGAGAACCTCCGTTGAAACGATACTCAACAATCAACTGATTGGAGTTTAGAATTTTTGATAATTCATAAGTTCGTTGTCGTCCAGCATAACCTTCCGTGACGAAAAGCATTGGTTTCTTTTTATCGAAATGAGAAAGAAAAATTCGATGTTCAAAGGTTCCTGCACTTTTATTTTTATGATCTAAATATTGTTTGAATTTTATTTCATAAACTTCTTTGAAATGATCTGATGTATCTAGTTTTTTGACAGTAGCATTAGGTAATTTCTTCTTGATATATTTTTCAATTTTGGAAAGTTCACCAACTTGGGCGTTTGCAAATTGTGTAAAAAGGAAAAGAAGAGAAAGGAAAATCAGTTTGGTAAATTTCATATTCAAAAATGGATTTGGTGTAAAATGAAAAATGGGACCTCCGATAAAATTTTATCAAAAGTCCCATTTTTTTATTCTAAATCAAAAATTAAGAGAAGTAAACATATGATGAAATTACAATTATCAAAATGACTAAACTTACTTGCTTGACATATTTGAAAGGAGTAATATCAACTTC
>CAJQQY010000499.1 GCA_905480595.1 uncultured Saprospiraceae bacterium
TTTTCTATTGTTATGACGTTTTGAAAATAAATTCCCCCTACGTCATTTTTACTTTTATAAAAATTACTATAGTAAATTGCTATGCATATCATTTAATGCTTCTACAAAATCATCACCATAGCCTCTTAGAATTTCATACCCTGTAACATCTACAAGAGTCACTACACATTCATCTTCTTTTTTTTCAAATTTTAAATGCTTCATATGATGAACTCCTATCTTGATTTCGTTTTTGATTAATTCTCGAATATTCATATTTTATTATTTTTTTTAACAAAAATACACTCAGTCTTTTTCCAAAACGTTCTGAATTATAATTTGGAACCACCTAAGACTATCTTATTTTTTGATTTCTTTAAAATCATAAAATACGCAACCATTAGATTAGGTATCCAACACAACCATGCAACTACCTGATAGGCAATTATAAAATCCTTGAAAATCATAACTAACAAAGGCATCTCTAATCTTAAAGTCACCGCCGCAAAACAAGCTGCATAACTATAAATCATCATCTTTTCATGCTCCCAAACTCTACCCTCTTTTATCTCAAGGAATGCTTTTAATGTAGTGTAAAACCAAATGATTCCTAGTGTTATAAATCCTACAGCTGGAATAATTCCACCAGTTGCAAAAAAACCAATATAGATTCCAAATAGCGCACTCACCAAAACTGAGACAACATATATTTTTCCAATTATTCGATGCAACCGAATATTTTTTTTCCTAAACTTTTTACTAAACTGAGACCACCCTACTAGTAAGGCAATTCCGCCTAAACTGATATGTGTATAGAAGCTAACATTCCAGAAAACACTCGCTAACAATTCTTGACTTTTGCTATTTAAATTATTGCCGAATACTAGGTAAGACAATGGATATAATCCTATTGCGATAGCTAAAAATGCAAAAAGAAAGAATGATATTTTTTTGATATTCATGATATAAGATTTTATTTTTTTGTCTAGTTCCAAATTGTTGAAACAAATATCATAAAAAGTCAAAAGGTAGGCGACCATGCTTACAAGTGCGAACGAATTAGAGGTTCGAGCTTACAAGCAAAACAACGTAAACAACTGATAATCAATAGCTTAGGATTTAAAATATGCTGTAGGTGTTTTTCCAGTATTTTCTTTAAAGTGTTTATTGAAAGTAGATTTTGAATTAAAACCACAGTCATAAGCAAGAGAAAGAAGCGTGAATTTTTTGTTTTCAGGAAGGGAAGCAAGTTTGATAAACTCTTTTATTCGGAGAGAATTAATATAATTGTAGAAATTTTTTTCCTCTTTTTCGTTAATGACTTGAGATAGATGATTGGAGTGAACATCAAGCCGTTTTGCCAGTTCTGTCAAAGTAATATCATTGTCATTAAATAAAGATTCTTCATCCATCAACTGGTTCAAATTGGAGTAAATCTTTTCTGCCATTTCTTTTGTCAAACCAGATTTTGCATATCGTTTTGTCGCTGAACTGAGCGGCATTGTTTTCTCAACCTTTTCATTTTTTGGTACTTCTAGATTAATAGGCGCCACCGAATTTGTTTGAAAAATATTCATTTGATTAATCCCAAAGAAACCTATAAACAAGACAAAGACAACTACTCCTGAAAAGATGATGGTAGTGTCATTTGAAAATATTACGATAAACCAAATAATACCCAGACCTATAGAAAGATATTTTAACCATTGCAATTCTTTTTCATCTGTATTGGAAAATTTTTCTTGAATATTTTTTTGATGTTTACGAATTAATAATAGTGTCAAAATGGAATAAATTACTCCTGATAAAAACGTCACAACATTTTGATAAATGACATACCAAAGATAATCTTGTCCTCCATTTTCCATGGCTACAATTTTTTCAGCACCAGACAAACTATAAAAAGGAATAGCAAAAAGTATTAAGGAAATAGCTGGTATAAAATGGAGTAAGTATTTCCATTTATTTTTAAGTTGCTGCTGCGTGATTTCCATAGCATAAAAATAAAGAAGGACTCCATGAATGATCGGCATACAAAAATCAATACCCAATAAATGAGGAAATTTATTCACTTCCCCTCTAATAAATTGGAAATGATAGAATTGATGAATAGAAAGTAGAACCAACCAAATCAATAATATTTTATCCGCTGAGGATTTATCTTTCTTTATCAACAAAAGAAAAAGAAGAAAAACGGATATAGATATTCCTAAAATAAAAAACATGGTTTTGATTGAGGTTATAAAAAAGTAAAAGTAATTAAAAAAGAATAGTGTTAAAAGTGGAGATAACTTTTAGCACTATTCTTTTTTAATTAGTCTTATTCTCATCTGAAAATTTGTCCTAGAAAACGGCTATACCGATTGCCATACCTTCTTGTTTTGCAGCTTCCTTTATCGCTTCAATTTCACCTGCATCCAACCATACACCTTTGCATTTTGGGCAACGGTCAATAATTATTTCATTATTATGTTCCTTAACTAAAGTAGCACCATCTACTGGACAGGTACGACTTGGTTCTCTGCTTAATAAGATTTTTGTTTGACATTCTCCACAAGTAGGTTGATTTTCAAAATCACGTTTTGTTTCATTTTTATTACAATGTACACAAGTCTTTTTCTTTTTAAACCAATTCATAAATTAATATTTACTTTTTTTGCCAAAATGGCGTTTACAGTTCTAGCATCATTTTCTGTCTTTCTAAAAGAAGCAGATTTTAAAAGTAAATTTAAATTAAATACTTAGTTAATAGTATAGACGAACAGGAAATAATAAAAGACAAATAAAATTGGATAGCCAGGTTTAGTAGAATCATGAGCCTCAAATTTTCATTTATGACTCATCTCTTATTTTTTTAATTTTTAAAATCTCCACCTTTTGCTAGACTCTTATCTAACCGAAGTTCTTCTACATCAAAGTTGTCAAACTGAAATTCAGAAATAATCAATTGATGAAGGTTTTTCTTTTTCTTCTTTTTTACATTAAACCCATAAACAGTATGTTCAAAAGAAATTAGAATTCCATCAATATTTCGAAAATCACCATATTCTACCGCTCCTGCAATTGCTCTTGATCCAGGCATTTTTAAATAATTATCTCTAATTGTATATTGAGTATATTCCATCAAACCTGTCTCCTTATTTATCCAGGCTATATATTGATCCGCTTCTTGGTGAGGTTTTTCAGTATTCCAGGTCACGAAGACTAAATCATACTTTTTACCTTTAAAATCTTTTTCTCCGGCATAGCTAATTATAGGTGCACTTCTCAATCGATCAACCATTTCTCCAAAATATTGAAACGCAGCCAAACCAAATTTTATGCGCTTATTGGGCTTTCGAAATTTAGTTTTATCATCTTCAATTTCATAGTAATTCCAATTTTGCAACCCTGCCAAATCTCCTTTTCTTTTTCCATCAAGAAAAGTAACTTGTCCATCAAATGTTCCGATTTGATATTTAAAATTCATTTCTGATTTTCTATCCGGCCATACTTTCCCCATTCTTCCTAACATCCCCTTCCAAGTATCTTTTCCCTTGAAAGAATAAACTTGATGATTTTCTATTTTGTCAAAACCTTGTGCTTTCCATGCTCGGTCTAAAATAGCTTTTCCTTTGTTGGTATTCTCAATAGTGATTCCTTCCTTTTTGATCACCTTCGTCCGTAAGTCAGCCATGCAACTTTGAAGGAACAGAAAAGAGAAAATTAATAATCCAGAAATTTTAATGATTTGATTATTCATGATATCTATTTTATTGATTGTAACAATTTTTATTCTATTACAAATGTCAGGAAGATTAGAATGGAGTATTTCTTATTTCAGTTCAAGAACTAATCATTTTGGTTCAAACGATATTCGGAAGGAGCTTTATCAAAGTAGTTCTTGAAAAATTTGTCGTCTTCAAATTTCTTCCTCAATAGAGGTCGAGTAGGTAAGGGGAATTTCACCCCAAACCTCTCACAGAACCGTACGTGAATCTCTCGACTCATACGGCTCTTCTCATTCAGTCTTTAGCGACTTTGTTTCTTTCATCTTAATCCTCCCAATTTTCTTGGTTGTTAAAATAATTAAAACTGAATGAGCTATGCCCTTCGCTCCAATTCCATTACAGAATCTTCATCACTA
>CAJQQY010000500.1 GCA_905480595.1 uncultured Saprospiraceae bacterium
TAAAATTATATCTGAAAAATCTTCTATTTCAAGATTTGGTGATGGTGAATTTCTATACATGATGGATAAGTTAAGTCTTCCATTCCAAGTTTATGATGAGAGACTTGATCGAAAAATGAGGGAGATTTTAGTTTCCAATGAACCAAATATTTTAGTTGGATTGCCTATTGGATATTACTCAATAAAAGGATTAATTCCTGAAAGTTATCACACATGGAGATCTCAAATAGCTTGGATTTATCCTAGACTTATAAAGTTCTTGAAAAAAGATAAGATTTACTATAATTCAAGTATGACTCGTTTTTATTATGAATATAAAGACAAAAATATTTCGAAAGGTTATCTTGAAAAATTATTACTGCTTTGGGGAAATAGAAAAGTTTTATTAATAGAGGGAGAAAAAAGTCGTTTGGGAGTTGGAAATGACCTTTTTTCTAACGCAGTTAGTGTTGAGAGAATTCTAGCACCTAAGCATCATGCATTTGCAAAATATGATGAATTATATGAAGAGGCCTTAAAGCATGATAAGTCTAAATTAGTTATGATTGCATTAGGACCAACAGCAACTGTTCTGACTTTCGATTTAGCAAAACAAGGATACCAAGCAATTGATATTGGGAATATAGATATTGAATATGAATGGTATAAAAGAGGTGCTAGCGGAAAAATAAAAATACCTGGAAAATATACAAGTGAAGCAAGTGGAGGAAGAGAAGTAGAAGATGTTAGTGATAAAAAATACCAATCTCAAATCATTTCTCAAATCATATAAATTTAATTGAACTATAAAATTCTTAGAACCTTTTTATAATAAATACTGATGAAAAGTAAATACAATCATACCGTTGATTTTCACAATTTGCAAGCTCCCCGAGAAATTGCACCAACTATTGTTAAATTATTAAACCCAAAGAGCGTAGTTGATGTGGGATGTGGATTAGGAACATTTCTAAAAGCTTTTAAAGAAAGCGGCGTTGAAAAGATTTTAGGAATTGATGGAAAATGGTGCAAAAAAGACCTCCTTTTTCAAAACATCAATTCCAATGAATTTGCAGAAAAAGAACTGGAAGAAAGAATCAAATTAGATCAAACCTTTGATTTAGTCGTTTGCTTGGAAGTAGCTGAACATATCAGCCCGGAAAGAGCGGAAACATTTGCCGAAGACTTAACTATGCTGGGAAACACTATCTTATTTTCTGCAGCAATTCCTCTTCAAGGTGGCGATCATCATTTAAATGAGCAATGGTTATCTTATTGGGAAGAAAAATTTAGCAAACAAGGATTTACGGTTTTGGATAAATTAAAACCTTTCTTTTGGGAAAATGAAAAAGTATTTTGGTGGTATAAACAAAATATGGTTTTAGTAACAAGAGATGAGGCAATAATTAAAAGATTCCAAGAGTTTCCAGACAATAGTTTGACTAATGTAATTCATCCAGAATTATTTCATACAGTAGTAGATTATAAAGATAAAAATGCAGTCAAAAGATATGCTAGAGGTCTTTATAAATCAACTTTATATAAATTGGGATTAATCAAATAGAATCTTTAAATAAATGGAAAAGCGATCTAAAATATGTGTAGTAGGCCCCTCTCTTAAGATGGGTGGGATGGAGCGAGCAAGTGTCAACCTTGCCAATAGTATTAATAAGGTAGGATATGAAGTTACTTACCTTTCCTTTTTCAATCAAGAAAATTTTTTCCAGCTTGATGATGGAGTAAAATTATTAGAACCAATAGGGTTTAATAGTACATCACTTTCGATTTTTAGCACACTTAAATGGGTTAGAAAAAACATCAAAGAGTTAAATCCGGACAGTATTATTGTTTTTAATAAATTTTATTCGGCATTGGTACTCGTGGCATTATTTGGAACGAAGTCAAAAATTTTTATTTCTGAAAGATCAAGTCCTCTTTTTAAATGGGATTTTAAACATGAAGCGATTAATAGATTAATATTTTGGCTCCTCAAACCAACTGGAATAATCGCTCAGACTTCGATTGCTGCCCAATATCAAAAGAAGTACTATGGTGAAAATATTCCTATTGAAGTAATTCCTAATGCTTTGCGTCCAGTCCTTCATTTTCCAGAAATTCAAAGAGAAAAAATTGTTTTAGCTGTAGGTAGGCTTCGCGATCCTTTAAAAGGATTTGATCGATTAATAGAAGCATTTTCAAAAATAAAATCTGACGAGTGGAAATTAGTTTTTGCAGGAGGAGATGAAAATGGATATGATTTAAAAAACCAAGCTGAAAAATTAGGCATCTTAAACAGGATTGAATTTCTAGGACAAGTCAAAGATTTAGATCCGGTATATGCAAAGGCATCTATCTTTGTTATTCCTTCTAGAAGTGAAGGTTTCCCTAATGCACTTTGCGAAGCGATGGCAGCAGGACTAGCTTGCATTGCCTTTGATTTTATTGCTGGACCAAGAGATATAATCAACCATGGATATGATGGAATTATAGTGGAGGATGGAAATATAAATGAACTTGCAATTGCAATTGATGGGATGATAGAAGATAAGAATACAAGAGAAAATTTTGGTAAAAAAGCGGAAGCTCTTCAAGAAAGACTTAGTGCAGAAGTAATTGGTGAAAAAATGATGGATTTTGTATTGTCTTAAATTTTAAAATTTATTAGATGAATAATTCTCCGTTGATAAGTGTAGTTGTTCCAGTTTATAATGTAGAAAAATATTTGCATCAATGTGTAGATAGTTTGTTGGATCAAACTTTTACAAATATTGAAATAATATTAGTTGATGATGGCGCAACAGATAGTTCTCCAACTATTTGTGATGAATATGCAAAGAAGGATAATCGAGTCATTGTGATACATCAAAAAAATGGAGGATTATCAGATGCTAGAAATTCAGGTAATGATGTTGCCCGAGGAAAATACCTCACCTACTTAGATGCTGATGATTGGCTAAATGTAAATACTTTTGAATTAGTTTATTCCATTGCAGAAGAAAAACAATTAGATTTAGTTCTATGGCAAATGATAAAAGAATATGAAGATAAAACGATAATAGTAGATGGCCCTTTTGGAAAAGATGTTTTTTTTGAAGGAGAAGAAATTACAAAATTACATTGTAGAGTTGCAGGACCTGTAGCAGAAGAAATGCAAAAGCCACAATTAATAGATTCGTTTTTATCTGCTTGGGGAAAACTTTATCGTTTAGATATTATAAAAA
>CAJQQY010000501.1 GCA_905480595.1 uncultured Saprospiraceae bacterium
AACTTCCAAAGTAGTCCCGTTTTTGAAAATGTTTCACCTGGTGATTACACTATTTATTTGACCGATGGATTCTGTGAATATGAGACGCAAGTCTCAGTTGTTTCAGGTTCCGATTTTCAAATAGGAATTACTGCGTCGCCAAGTACAATCGTTGCTGTAGGGGAAAGTGTTGATTTACAAATCACCAACCTTCCTTCAAACGTAGATTCTATCGAATGGGAAAATACAGAAACTTTGAGCTGTGACGATTGCGAAAATCCAACTGCCGCTCCAATCGCAAATAATACAACTTATTCGGTAACAGTTACCGATCTGAATGGATGCATATCAACTGCGTTTATAGTTTTGACTTTTCCATGTCAAGCAGATAAAGTCCAAATTCCAAATGTATTTACACCTGATGGGGATGGATTAAATGATAAATTTGAAGCGGTAATAGGAGAAGGAGTAGAGGTTGTTAGTTCAATGAAAATTTTTGATCGTTGGGGAGAAAAAGTTTTTGAAGCTTCAGGAAATAATGCTCAATGGGATGGATCCGTCGATGGTAAACCTGGCGTCTCAGATGTTTACGTTTATGTAATTAGGGTAACTTGTCCTGATGGGGATGAGCAATTTGTTGGAGATGTAACCTTGATTCGTTGATTCTATTTTGATAAGAAAAAGAAAGAAAACTGTTATTTGTTTTTTGCAAAAAAAGAAGAGTTTGATAAAAAAAAATGAGCCACTCGGAACTAAAGAGTGGCTCATTTACAAATCGAATTTTATTTAAGTATGAATTTTCTTTTATAAGTTTCCAGGAATAATTACACTTTCCAAAACGTGAATTACACCATTAGTACCTTGTACATCTGTTAATAATACTTTTGAAACACCTCCATTAGCATCAGTCAATGTCACTTCGTCACCATTTATGTTTACTGTGAATTTTTCTGAAGCATTTGCTGATGTTACTTCTTGACCATTTGACAAGTCAGAAGATCTTACATTGCCTGGAGTAACAACATGGTAAGTTAAAACTTTTGCTAATTGATCAGTTGATAATCCATCAACTGTAGATTGAATTGCAGTGAATGCACTATTTAATGGTGCAAATACTGTGAATGGTCCATCAGTTTGTAAAAGATCAACAAGATTTCCATCAGCAGCACCTAATGCACCAACTAATGTAGTAAAGTTGCTATTTGCTAGAGCATGTCCAACTACATCTAATGGCATAATTACTTTATCAACGATGTGGATAACACCATTAGTTGCATCTACATCTGCAGTAGAAACATTAGTGTCTCCATTAAGTACTACACCATTCGCACTCTTTTCGATAAGAACAGAAAGCTGTGTGCCACCTGGGCCGTAAGTTGAAGCTGTAGAAGCATAAGTTTGTCCATCTGCTAAGTCTCCTGAAGTAATTTTAGCACCCCTAAAACGTGGTATAATAGTACTTCTTTCAAGGCTTCATCAGATATTGTATTTAAGTCAATTCCTGCTGCTGTAAATGCCGCGTTTGTTGGAGCAAAAACAGTAAAAGGCCCATTTCCTTCAAGAACAGAAACTAAGTCTGCTTGCGTTAAAGCAGCTACTAATGTACTGAATTGAGCATCTCCAGCTGCAATTTCAACGATACTCATTGGTTCATTCATTGGTTCTGGATCATCATCATCGCCACATGCAACGAATAAAAAAGGTAATGCCAATAAAAGTGTCCATCCTAGAAACGAAAGATTTTTGTTCATTTTTTTTAATTTTTAATGTGATTTGATATTAATTTTTCAGATGTGGGTATAACGCACTAGTTTTAACTTTGTTTAAAGAAAATTAAAAAAGATTAAACAAAACTTTATTTAGGAAAAGATGGATGAACAAAAAAAATAGGAGATACCTTCAATGACACTGAAGATACCTCCTATTTCTTTTTGATAAATGAGGGGAAATAAAAAGTTTAAAACATATTAAACCAATTCATTTTTTTACTACTTTTTTCTTTTTCAGATTTCAACATTCTATAAATAGTTGATTTACCAATGTCTAATTTTGTTGAAACCACTTGAATGTCATGACTATATCTATTTAAAAAATGATGAATAATTTTTGATTTGTACTCTTCAAAAGTCATTTCCTGTTCTAAGAAACTGATTGAACCTGATACCTCTCCAAATTCAATATCATCCTCTAAAATAAGATTATCATCCGCTAAGACCATTGCTCTTTCTATGGCAGCTTTGAGTTCTCGAATATTTCCAGGAAAAGAGTAGGAGAGTAATTTTTGTTTTGCTTCTTTGGATAATATTTTTTTTGGGAAATTATTTTTTTCCGAGAATTGACTCATAAAAATATTAGCCAATAAGATGATATCATTGCCTCGATCCTTCAAAGGAGGAATATTGATTGGTAACCCCATCAAGCGATAATAAAGACTTTCTAAAAAATGACCAGCTTCCATTTTTTCTAATAAATTTCCTGGAGTGCTGGTTATTAATCTAATATCGATTGGAATTTTTTCAGTTCCATTTATTCTTTGAAAATGACCGACTTTGATAGCCTTTAAGAATTTAGCTTGAAAAGCTAAAGGCATTAAATGAATATCTTCGAGATACAAAGTTCCTTTGTTTGCCAATTCTAATTTCCCTTTTTGGAGAATTTGATTTTGTTGATTTTCGAAGCCGAAAAATTCTTTTTCCCAATCTACCATTTCAATTCTACTCAATTTTAGGTAGATATAGGGAAATGGTTTTCTACTAGAAAGATGGTGAATCAAATAGGCCGCGATTCCTTTACCTGTTCCTTGTTCTCCTGAGATATAACTTGTGATATTTGTTGAACTAGCCTTGTCAATTAGTTGAGCCACCCGTTGCATTTTAGTGCAACTGTACACTATGTTTTTGATAATGTCATGGTGCATTTTCACATTTACTCTTTCCAATTGATTTTGTAAATGATTAGAGCGACTTAAATTCTTTAGTACAAAATGAAGACGATGTTCCGTCAATTCTTCTTTTTGAAAACAATTATAAAGGTTAGATTTCAATGAGTTATCTAAATTCGTGATATTATTGTTTTTTGAAATAAGTATAATTGAAATAGTTGTGTCGAAATCCAATATTTTATCAATAAAAGGAATAGCCTCAGCAAGCTCATTTTCTATATCTAAGAATATAGCACTAGGTCTTCGATGAATATTGTGAAATGTGGAATCCCAATTTTCAAAAGTAGAGAGTTCAAATTTAGAGGAAGAAACAGTTGCCAGACGTTGGCTAAAATTGGAGTCAGTAGACACTAAAAAAATCCTGCTCAATGCAACATTTATACTCATTTATCTTTACTTGATTTTTTGTAATCCCCGTATGTGTTTCAATTTACTTTGTTCAAAAAGGTAAAGGGCAGAATGGTGTAATAGTGTTTGGCAAGTAAGATCGTGAACAAAGAATGAGTGTATCCAAAAAATTACTGCGAAACAGAATCTCACATTTCTGTTCTAACTCTGTTTCAGCAGATAATCTTTGGAACGATAACTTTCAAAGGGGGGCTAGAAAGCTACGTATTATAATAATAGCTAATACTATGCCAAGTTCTCAAATTGAAAACAGGTGTTCTCATATTGGGAACAAAATATTATGAAATAAATTCAATGACTTTATCCAATACATTATCTGTTCTTAAAATTCGAAAATGTCCAGTTCCTTCAATTTCTTCAAATTTTGATTGAGGCCAGTTATTGTGAACGTTTAGTGATCGGTCGATAGGAATCACTTTATCATTTTTATCATGCAGGATTAAGGCATCAATCACATTTATTTTTTTGACAAAATCACTTACATTTAGAGTATTGGCATTTATGCCAGATTCAGTTTCTAATTTTTTAATTAAATTAACTTTTACTTTATTTGAAATTCCAACCATTTCTGAAACATCGTCAATCCTTTCTGAAAATTTATCAGGAGTAGTTAGTAATGCATATTTTTCAATTTTTAAATTTGGATTATTGTATAAAGCAAAAGTTGTGGCAACTCCACCGAAGGAATGACTAATTAATTTATTTACATTGAATTTTGAAATCATTATTTCTACGAGTTCTGAAAATTCAAAAAGACTTGTGCCTCCTTTACTACTATATCCATGTGATGGCCCGTCGAAAGCATACACGGTAAAATTTATTTGAGTAAGTTTTTCAACTAAATCTGAAAAATTTCCAGCCTGTCCTTCCCAACCATGAATGAGTAAAACTGAATCTTGCCCGGTTCCCCATTTATAGGTTTTGATATTAAAATTTTTAAATTGAAAATCCTCTTGAATAGCTTTATTAAGAATAGCTAGTTCGTTTTCTCTTAATTTTTTTACTTGTGGATTGGTTAATTGATTGAAGGCAAGGTTGGTAAAAATACTTGGAAAGAGATTGGATAAGAAATGGACAATTTTCTTTTTCATTGATAGTGAGTTTTAAATACGTCTAGAAATAATCTATGTTTTTAAGAAACCCAAAAATTGAAAATTGGTTTAGTAAATTGAAAATTAATCAGATTGGAAAAGATAATTTATTGAAAATTAGTTCGGTTCCGCTTCTTTCAATACATAGGTCAAATGCTTATCATCAATTTTATTCAACTTCAATACACCTTTAAATTCTACGACAGAATCTACTTCGTATCTTTTGATAGCGCTTGGTTTTAATTCTAACTCTAAAACAGTTTCTGGCCCAGCACCTCCACAAAAGAAGCAACTTGAATTTGGGTTTTTAGATAAAACATAAGAAATTCCCATCGGGTCAAGTGGAATCATATGTCCTGAAATGATGACTTCTTTTCCATCGAGATCTTTGATACTTTTGCCGAAAGTAGCGATGTGCAAATTATATCCTAACTCTTCAGAATATTTCACTTCATATTTTACATCACCTAAATAGCTCCAATTGATTAACTTTTGGGCAGTTGAAGTGTTTTGTAAAAAAAGAACAAGTAAAAAAGCAAAAGTATATTTCATCATTAATATTGTAATTTGTCTCAAAGATAAATAACTAATTTGTACCAAAATTCGTATCCTTAAGTATTAACTTTTTTTTATGAAAAAAATTACGGAAGAAGACTCTAAATATCAAAATTTAGAAAAAATGTCAACTCGGCAGTTATTGGAAAATATCAATGCTGAAGACCAGACTGTCGCGCACGCAGTTCAAAAAACGATTCCGCAAATCGAACCTTTGGTAAAGGTGATTGTGGAAAACATGAAAAATGAAGGACGATTATTTTATCTTGGAGCTGGCACGAGTGGACGTTTAGGAATTTTAGATGCGTCGGAATGTCCGCCTACTTTTGGAGTTTCTCCAGACTTAGTCATTGGATTGATCGCAGGTGGAGATCATGCTATTCGAAATGCTGTGGAAAATGCGGAAGATGATATTGAAAACGCTTGGAAGGATTTAGAAAAATATCATCTTAATAAGCAAGATGTGGTTATAGGAATTGCAGCAAGTGGATCAACTCCTTATGTTGTTCATGGATTAAAAGATGCACAAAAAAATGGAATTAAAACAGGGTGTATCACTTGTAATCAAGGAAGTCCATTGGCAGCTGTGGCAGATTTCCCAATTGAAGTAATTGTTGGGCCAGAGTTCGTGACTGGAAGTTCGCGAATGAAAGCAGGAACTGCTCAAAAAATGATTCTCAATATGATTAGCACTTCTGTGATGATTCAGTTGGGAAGAGTGGAAGGAAACAAGATGATCGATATGCAATTGTCGAATGATAAACTCTGGGAACGCGCCATTCGTATGATTCAAGATGAAATTAATATTTCAAAAAATGATGCAAAAGTATTGTTAGAAAAACATGGGAGTGTGAGAAAGGCAATAGTACATTTTGAAAAATAAAGTATTTCCATTATCTTAATAGGAAATGCGCAAACCATGAAACAAATATTCCTCCTTTTGCTTTTTGCAATTTTCAACCTTTCTTTTGTCTTTGATTCTAAGACAATTTCTCCTCTTCAAGATGGGCTAGTGGCTCATTATAATTTCAATGATTGTGATGCTCGTGATGTCAGCGGGAATGATAATGATGGATTATTGTTTGGCGATGTAACCTGCTGGTGTGGGATTGAGGATGATGGTTTGTTATTGGATGGAGTGAATGATTATATAGAATTCCATGGAGTTGTTAATCGGTATTTTACCACCTCTGATTTTTCGCTTAGTTTTTTTATACGAACGGATCAATATTCATTTTATGAGCAAAGTCTTTTTAGCAAAAGGGAAGGTTGTGGCGAAGAATTCGTTTTAGATTTTTTACTCAATAGAAATAAAAAAACGATCGAGACACATGTCCAACAAAGTGAATATAAAAAATACAAAGACATTTCTCCAGATATCGAAGAGGGAGGTTGGTATCATGTGACCTTAGTTCGAGAAGGCCAAGAAGCGCATACCTATATAAATGGAATTATGCAAAAATCTGTGAAGCGATGTAGTGGAGTAGATTTAAGTAATGATGCAGTTTTGTCTTTTTCAAATTCTCCATGTTTGAATGGAAAAGTGCAAAGGTTTAAAGGCATCTTGGATGAAGTGAGAGTGTATGATCGAGCACTAACAGAAGAAGAAGTTGAAACGATTTATTCTTTGACTCCAATTGAAAAGGCGCATACTGATTGTATGACTTAATGTAAGACGCCTTTCAGAATCTTTACTTAACTAGATAAAATAACGACTCAGAGAGTCGTCTTTCGTAAAATTCAAATCTCCAAATTTATTTATTCCAACCAAAGCAAGTACCTTTGTGCAATATTTTTAAATCTTATCTTATAAAGTTTAGAACGATTAACATCTACCATAAAATGTTCATCGTAAAACGTAAAATAATAATATCATGTTTGGAGATCTTTTAGGAAATATGGAGGAGAAGCAAAAAGTGATGAAAGAAAAATTGAATACTATCATTTTAACTGAAGAAACAGGTGATGGAGCTATTAAAGTAAGTGCTAATGCTAACCGAGAAATCACGAATATTTCGATCAATAAAGAAGGAATTGACTTGGAGGATATGGAGCAATTAGAGGATTTGTTAATGGTAGCTATGAATCGAGTTTTGGAAAAAGCGGCTGAACAAGAAGCTATCGAATCACAAAAAATGATGAAAGAT
>CAJQQY010000502.1 GCA_905480595.1 uncultured Saprospiraceae bacterium
CTTCTACCAAACTAAACATTCCATCCAACGCCTTATCCGTAACATGTTGATCTAATTCTGGATTAACTTTTTTCCCAAAAGAAACTTTGTTGTAAGCTTTAGCAATTTTAGACCAATAAGTTCTTGCATTTACTTCATCTAACGATTGCTGAACTACCGGCATAAATTCTTTAAATAATTGCTTACGAGTTGTTTTGTCCAAATAAGTAGTCGCTGCATTTTTCTCACCCATCAAAATATCCATTGCATCTCGAATAGTCATCTGCTTAATTGCGCTGACAAAAATAGGTTTCGCTTTTGTAGCTGCTTTCTCAGCCGCTTCATTTAAAAGCTTAGTCATTTTTTCATCTGCATTTTCAAAACCAGGAACTCGTTTAACTTTTTTAATTACCTTTTGAGCTTCCTCTGGCAAAAGAATTTTGTACTGGCTTTCCAAATAACCATTTTCTGCTGAAAGAAAATCGGTTGCTTCTCCTATTCCTACATTCAATGCTTCTTTTAATCCTTTTCCAATTTCATCTGTTGACAATTCTCCACTTACACTTTTTAATTTAGATTCTGCTTTTTTAGCAGCATTCTTTAGTTTTCCAAATTGTGCATTTGAGGAAATTTGAAAAAGAGACAAACAAAGTAATAATGTCATTATTTTCTTCATAATCGTATTTTAGTTTTAAAGATTGTTTATAGTAAAACTTCACTTCTATAAACGTTCCAAAATCCCGAAGGAGTCTTAATAGAATCTTAAGGTTTTGCTAAAAATACATTCTGACTATGAATCTTTTGGAATTACTTCTGTCTTTTCTCCAAAATATTGAACAAACTTCTGCATTTCCACCGCCAATTCTCTATTCTGAGTCGCTTTATAGTATGTATCGGCTAATCCTCTAAAGGTTTGGTAAAAGAACCGATCCATCTCCATTATCTGCATATCATAAGTCCAAAGATCAATTTTTAAAGTTTCTTTGTTCTTTTTATCAAACATTGAAAGTAGCATTGCCTTTGCTATTTGGGGCGAATCATCAGCATTTGGATTATCATCTGATTTCCAATCAATTTGAAGTGGGACATTTTTGTCATTGAGTCCTACATTAATTTCAATCTTTGTGTTTTTAGCAACTGTTTTTTCCTTATCCATTTTATATTTAATTTTATCTATTTTCTAATTTATTCTAATAAATCTCTTTCGGATTTTCCAATTTTAACCATCGCATCTGAAGTTAATCTTTTGATCCCCCCTTCCAAACTTTGCGCTTCAACCACCATTGCTTTAGCAACATCTTCCGCTTTTACTGGTTGATATTTTCCTAAAAGATCTCCCATCAAAAAACCTATTCCTCTTGAAACTATAATTCCAAATCGTTCTAAAGGTCTACTCTCTTTTCGATCCCCTAGCAATAGCGAAGGTCGTAAAATATGAATACCCCAAAAAGGTAATTCTCGAATTATATCTTCCAATTCTCCTTTCACTTTAGTATAGAAATTATTTGATTTTGAGTCTGCTCCTGCGGATGAAACTAAAATAAATTGACTTACTCCATTTTTAACAGCGATCTTTGCAATCTCAGCTGGATATTCTAAATCCACTTTTCGAAAAGCTTCTTGACTTCCAGCTTTTTTGATGGTCGTCCCAAGTGCACAAAACAAATCATTTCCTTGAATCAATTTTTGATATTGAGAAAGTTTTTCAAAATCAATTTCGATCTGCTCTAATTTTTCATGCTCCTTATTCAATTTTTTTCTTCCAAAAGAAAGCACCTTTGCGTAAATGGGGGATTCTAAAAGTAGGTCAAGACAAAAACCTCCCACCAAGCCTGAGCCTCCAAAAAGTATAGCCGTTTTATTTCCCTGTTCTATTTTTATCTCCATTTTGAAAAATGTAAATGTAATGTTTTAAGCAATCAAATTATTAATGTTATTACCAGTTAAATGTTTTAGATTTTGAGTAATTTTTTCAAGATCCCAATTCCACCATTTTAACTTCAGCAACTTTTCAATGTGATCTGGAGAAAACCTTTTTTTGATTTTGTTCGCGGGATTACCACCAACAATAGTGTATGGTTCTACATCTTTTGTTACGGTAGAATTGGTCGCAATGATTGCTCCGTCTCCAATTTTCACCCCCGCCATAATTGTTGCATTATATCCTATCCAAACATCATTTCCAATAATCGTATCGCCTTTAGTTGGATAAGATTTTCCTTCCATGGCATTTTCCCAACCATTTCCAAAAATAGCAAACGGGTAAGTAGAAATTGCATCTGTCAAATGATTCGCTCCATTCATGATAAAAGTAACCCCAGATGCAATCATACAAAACTTCCCAATTATCAATTTATCCCCAGTAAAATCAAAATGGTATTTTACATTTTTTTCAAAATTATGGACATCTTCAAAGTCATCATAATAGGTAAAATCTCCAATTTCAATATTCGGATTTTTTATGATGTTTTTTAAAAAACAAAGTCGATCATAATTTTCCAATGGAAAAACTGTATTTGGGTTTGGGCCATTCATAATATCTTATTGTTCTATATTTTTGACGGGCTTTATCTCTAGCCCTTTCATTTTCAAATATCTCAAAACTCCTTTTTTACCAGCTAAATGTGCTGCTCCAATCGCGCAAACTATGGTTTGTTCCGAAGCCATAAATGCAATCCGTTCAGCCATAATTTTATTACGATCGTAGAGCAATAATTTACGCTCTGAACCTAATGATTTTTTTGAACTTCTGTACAATTGTTGAATATCAGCCATTTCATATAGTTCAGCCATTTTTAACACTTGCTTCCTAAATTGCTTGAAACTTTTAAATGTTTTTAACATTGATTTCAATTGACTTTCAACTGGAATTTTGGCCATAATAGTTAGCTGCTCTTCAAAAGTTTCGATGCCTAGTAAAATTTTCTCTTCTTCTTTTGCAAATTGAAAAAGTGATTCATCAAGCGATTTTAATCGGTCTTTTGACAAAACTACTTCTGCCATCATATTGGTAATTTGCATTGGCAAACTTCTATTAAATTGCCTCAAATCATATCCTGTGAAACGAATAAATCGTTCATTAATTTTTTTAAATTTCTTGGGACGAATCATAGATTCTAAAGTCAACCCATCAGGCAAACTCATCATATCAGCGGTGATATTTGTATTGGCAGTTTCTAAATTAAATTCCAAAGCAAAAGCATTACACTCTTTGATCTTTTCCTTAACCAAACTTTCGAAAGTAAATGCTCTTTCATCACTCACATGCATTGTTCCGAATACATAAGAATCCCCAGAAAAGTTTTTTCCTGAAATTTTCCACAACAATGAATTCTTCTTTTTTTTCATAAATCAAAGATTGATAATTTCCGATTCTTATCTGTATTTTTTCGACAAAAAAGGTAGATCTGTCCTCTGGCAGCGAAGGGATCTCAAACTTAAAAAACCGCTACCGTTTTTCAACAGCAGCGGCTTTTTTAAGTTTTCTTTTCTAAAAATTTTAACTCTCGTAATCGAAAGGTAAAAGTTTAGAATCTTTTACTGTAGATAATGTCATCAATGTTTTCAATCTTTCGATTTCTTCAATTTGAGACAAAGTCTTGAATAATAATTTTTCATATGTAGGAATATCTTTACAAACGATTTTGATTAAAAAATCAGCCTCACCTGTGATGATATAACATTCTGTAATTTCATCAATCTGAGTAATTTTGTCTAAAAATGCATTCAATGCATTCTCCTTCTGCCAAGCCAATGAAACTAAAACAAAAGTTTTTACACTCAATCCAATTGCTTGAGTATCAACTAACGCATGGTAACTTTTAATGATACCAGATTGCTCTAATTTTTTCACCCGCTCCAAAGTTGGTGCTGGAGAAAGTCCAATTTTCTTTGACAAATCAAGATTTGTAATCTTGCTGTTTTCTTGAAGGATTTTCATGATCTTCAAGTCGATTTTATCGAATTTCGTGTCCATAATTATTTAGTCTGAAATTTAAAATTTAATGTTTTAGGGATATTGTCCTAAATATGGCGCAAATATATCCATAAAAAAATAAAAATCAAAAAAACAACATACTTACGTAGTATTATTTTACGACAAAAGTCTTTTTCGACACATTTACCAATAAAATTTTGTCAAAATAAAATAAAATCAGCTATTAACATTCCTCTGGTCGAGCTCCAATACCTGATTCTTCCAATAATTCTAACAACCTTTTTTCATAAAAATCTAATAATAGGTTCGTGATGTTAAGCTCAATCTCAATCTTTCGATATTCTCCTCCTTTTTCACTTTTTGGATGTTCCCAAGCTCCAATAGAAATCGGAACTTCCATAAAATCTAATTGTTTTTTCACCGTCCAAGCTCTAGCAATACCCAATTCCATATTACTTTTCAAGGTTTTAGTAATTTCCTTTTCCGTCGTCTTTTCTTCGATTTCATCTCCAAGGAAATGAGTGAATGCTGTTCCTTCTGGAATATCCAAAGAATTTTTATATCGAGCTCCTCGGAATGGATTTCCATCTGTGTGACCTTCGAGGTAAATAAAAAATTCTTCTTTACACCGTAGATCCTTTTCACAATATTTGGCTAAAACTTCAGTATCCACCCAAGTCGCAATTTTTTTATAATATTCTGGATCACCCATTTTAGCCAAATCAATATCCTGACATAAATAAGTTGAAATAATATATTTGATCCCTATATTTCCTAACGGAAAATATTTCACTCCAGTCTCGCAAGGTTGTTTGTCACTATTCAAATCAGCTCGCATAATTTCTGCGGATGCTGGACCAAATCGTTCTCGTTCCTCATGAGTTTCTTTTCGAGCCTGCAAAACCAATTCCCAATATCTACAGTCCCAAACTTTGATTCGAAGCCGTTTTACTCGGCAAGCCAATTCGTCATCATATTCTAAACTTTCCAACTTTTGTAAGTTATCAATATGATCTAAATAACGTTGCCCTTCTTTACACGAATTCATGTGACCTTTGATAGTCCACGATTTTATTTGAGCAATTCTATCACAATAGTAATCAGCCAAAATAAATGACTCCTTAAGTGTATCTTTATTTGCGACAAACTCTTTCCAAAGAATATTTAAGTTGTCAAAATCATCTTTTTGCCCTTCTACTTTGGCTTTCAATTTTTCGATTTTAGCCAATGTGTTATTTTTCAATTCTGGTTTAAATTCTTTTCGAACCTCAGCAATTTTGCCTATCATCTCCTCCCCTTTTTCACAGGAATAAATAGTTCCTTCCATCGTAAATGCTCGAATAATTGCCTCCTTTGAACAATACTCAAATCCGTATTCTATTCCACTTGTCAATGTATCTTTAGGCATGAATTCCGCCCAAGCCTTATTTAAATTGGCAATGTCTCCGTTGTTTTTCCCGACCTCTGTTTCTAGCCAATCTATTTTTTCTTTCAAATCTTTAGCCAAGGTATGTGTATTATTTTTTTGCAAAGCTTTTACTTTTTTCAACATCTCATCTCCTTTGCCACACAGATCAGCAGCTCCTTGCAAAACATAAGATTTCATCGATGGAATTGAGTAACACTCCACTTCTGGAATTTCCAAAGTAAATCCTGGAGACTCTCCACTTGTGTTAAATTCTTTCCAAGCTTTTCCCAGTTTAGGTAAATTGGTAAAAAGTGTTTTCATCATTTTCACTTCTTCTGAAAGCCCTTGGATATCTGAAACTTTTAAAGATGTTTTTTCTGCCAATTTTAAAACTCGACCTT
Organism: uncultured Saprospiraceae bacterium; assembly: GCA_905480595.1. Taxonomy (GTDB): domain Bacteria; phylum Bacteroidota; class Bacteroidia; order Chitinophagales; family Saprospiraceae; genus CAJQQY01. Next base: position 5,726 of record CAJQQY010000502.1, read on the forward strand.
CAAAATCGCTTTTGGCCTCAGCAATATCAGCCACGCAATAATGTGCGTGAGCTTCCATATAAAAGTATTTAGCCAACGTACCTTTTTCACAAACTTGAGTTGCTTTGTCAATTGCTTCTAACCTTGATATACTAATATCTTTTGTTTTTAAAAACTCTGCCCATAATCTTCCAACCTCATGATAAGCTTTGATTTTAACAGCAAGATCATCATGTTTTTCTTTGTAGCCAGATATGGTTTTGTAAGATGCTTCTCCCATTTTTTTGACTTCAGCCATTTGATTTTCTGCATCTGGAATATCACCACTACAAAAATGAGTATTAGCCACCATTAAACAATACCTCAAATAATCAATAGGTTGATTTTTTTTAGGCTTGGGCATTTCGCTGATATTGGAAATTTTATTATTGGCTAAAAACTCTTTCCAAGTATCTTCAAAATTGACAAACTGACTTTGCATTGGAATGGAAAAAAAGAGAACAAATGAGAGGCATAAAAGACGTGTAATTTTTAATTTCATAATTCGATTGAGTTGGATTATTTTTATTTTAATGAAATTTACAAATGAAAGTGAACCTGTTAGATTTTATCCGTTAGACGTTTTACGATCTATTACTATTTCATTTAGAATAAACTCTAATTTTCTTTAATAAAAGCTGTTTATGGTTTTCTAGACTTGGGTGAGTTTTGGATAGGTCGAATGGAAAAACAAATATAAAAAATTATTTTAATGTAATCTTGAATCGAACATTTTACGTTTCCTAGATTTTCTTTTAAAAAAATCTCTGAAAAAACATAAAACGTTCAACGCCTATCGTGAAACAAATTTAACTATTTATGACTCCAATTATTGGGATCGTCACTTTCATTTGGTGACAGGCCTAAAATGTCTCCAACAGTATCAACTCCAAGTCCAACAACAGTACGATTGACATAATTAAAATAACTAACTAGTTGATTGACTTCAAGAATTTCACCATCATCAAATCCAACATTCCGAAGCGAATCCATATCCTTTTGTGAAATAGTATGATGGGCTAAAGTGAGCTTTTTGGCGTAGCGAAATCCTTCTAACATTTTTTCATCGAAGGACTTTTCTAGTTCGTCATTTTTGATGTTTTTTCTTATTTGGTTGTATTTTTCATCGTCATTTAACAACCGTTTGAGTCCTTCTGCATGATGATCTACACAATAACTGCATTGGTTCAAATGACTAACGTAGGTTCCTAAACTTTCTAAATACCATTTTGGAAGTGTATTGTTAGAATTATGTAAAACGTTTTTGTACAAAGCCATATGTCCTACTAATGTGTGTGGTCTTAGACTATGAATTTTCAAAACATTGTCTACGTTATTATTTGGACCGGTGACTCTTTTGTATATTTTTTTAAGAGAGTCTGATGCTTCAGCGAAGTCTATTGTTTTTATCCAACTCATGATTATTATTTTTTGCCGCAGATTGGGCTGATTTATTATGATTGTTATCATTTACCTTTTGAAGTGCTAGGGCTGATCATTAGAATCATAATAAATCAGCCCAATCTGCGGCAAAAAATTAAACTATTTCGTCCAACAAATCATCTTCTACTATATTTGGTAAAGTAACTTTCAAATTAGGCGTTCTCTCCATTTCTCTTTTTATAGCAAAAATAGCTTCATCATTTCTCGCCCAACTTCTTCTTGCAATTCCATTATTTACATCAAAGAAAAGCATTTTCTTCAATCGCTTTTCAGCTTCAACAGAACCATCTAGTAACATACCAAACCCTCCATTCATCACTTCTCCCCAACCTACTCCACCACCATTGTGAATAGAAACCCAAGTGGCTCCCCGGAAACTATCGCCAATTACATTATGAATCGCCATATCTGCGGTAAATTTTGAGCCATCATAAATATTACTTGTTTCTCGATAAGGAGAATCCGTTCCACTCACATCATGATGATCCCTACCTAAAACAACTGGAGCAGAAATATCTCCATTTGCTATTGCATCATTAAATGCCTTAGCTATTTTCGCCCGCCCTTCTGCATCTGCGTAAAGAATTCTTGCTTGCGAACCTACCACTAATTTATTTTTCTTCGCATCTTGAATCCATTTAATATTGTCTTGCATTTGCTGTTGAATCTCTTCAGGAGAATTCGCTTTGATTTCCATCATAACTTCCTCAGCAATTTTATCAGTTTTATCTAAATCCGATTCTTTGCAAGAAGTACACACCCATCGGAATGGCCCAAATCCATAATCAAAACACATAGGTCCTAAGATATCTTGAACATAAGATGGATACTTAAAATCAATTCCATTTTCCGCCATCACATCAGCACCAGCTCGAGAAGATTCTAATAAAAAGGCATTTCCATAATCAAAAAAGTAAGTTCCTTTTGCAGTATGTTTATTGACTGCATCAGCATGTCTTCGTAAAGATTCTTGAACTTTAGTTTTAAAATTCTCAGGATCTGTTCGAAGCATTTGATTAGATTCATCAAATGTCAATTCTACTGGATAATATCCTCCAGACCATGGATTATGCAAGGAAGTTTGATCCGATCCTAGATGAACGAAAATTTCGTTTTCATAAAATCGCTCCCACACATCTACTATATTACCTACAAAGGCAATCGAAACAACTTCTTCTT
>CAJQQY010000503.1 GCA_905480595.1 uncultured Saprospiraceae bacterium
GTAAGTAGTAAATGTAATGGATGTTGGATTTTTTAAACTTAAAAAAACGGTATTTGATTTCTTATCAAAATTATTTTGATTGATTTGAAAATTTTTGATATCCATAAAATTAATGCTGTGGATAGTTGCTTTAGTTAGGGGGTTAAACGAAAAGAAAATTCGTTTTTGAGTAATTGCATAAAGCGTTGTTTTATTTTTTATATTTCTAAAACCTACCCAAAAGTGTTCAATTATTAAATAGGTCAAAAAAATAAGAATTCCTCCTAATGGTCCCAAAAATTCCAAGAGATAAAATGTAAGGAAAAGTACGATTGCAATTGCTATGATAAGTTGCTCAACAGGTTCTTTTAAAATATGATTAAAATAAGAAATGTTTAATCGAGGATTTTCACTCCACAAAATCGTTTCCCCTTTGTCTAAATAATCAGAAAAAGAATCGCGAATTGGTTCATCTAGGATTTGGTTTTTCATAGGGAAGTATTTGCGTTTTTGATTTGTTGTTGAAGGAGCTGTATGATTTCTTTTGGATTTTTAACATGTTCAAAAGTAGGTAATTCATGTGGATGATTGTTATCTATTGTATAAGTCCAAAATTTTCCTTTTGCTGGTTTTTTTAACAAGAATGAAATATTTCCTGTTTTTGAGTAATCATCATTATTGTTAAGATAAACTCTTGGAATATGCTTAAATGAAATACTGTCAATTTGTATTTCTCGATTGATTTTTTGCCGAAAAAAAACTCGATGTTGCGTGATGGCATACCTTACTTCATTTTTTCTTTTTAATTGTTTAAAATTAGTATAGACAAATGGGACGATAATAAAAGTCATAAATAAAATAAGAGCAAACCAAGATTTTGAACTTGAATAAATTACTAAACCCAGTAAAATTAAAAAGGATACAAAAACATAGGAGATGAATAGGTAAGTGTAATCTTTTACGGGCTCTCCTTCCCATAGAACTTTTTCTCCTTGTTCTAAAAAATCAAAAAAAGAATCACGAATTGGTTCGTCTAAGATTTCTTTTTTCATAACAACATATTTGTATTTCGAATACGTTCAAGAATTAACCTTGTAACACTTTTGGCATCATCGAGTAGTTCCAAAGTCGGTAAATGTCGTTTATCGTTGTTTTGTAAATTAACCGTATCGAATTTGATTGATTCAGGATGATGTGGCACGATAAAAATAGTTCCGATTTTTTCTAAACCAGATCTATTATACATTTCAGGAATTGCTTCATGGGCATTTCGATAATCAGCTTTTATTTTTTCGACATCGTAAGTCATGACTACTATGATATCTTTGATTTCGGAAAAAGGAATCGAGTGTAACACTATCTTACGTGACCATTTTTTCTTGAATTGGAAAAGAATTTGATTTTGAGTGATAGCATAAGTGAAATTTCGTTTGTTCTTTCGATTCAACTTTGGGAGGACAATAGCAAAGAAGAAGAGCATGGCAAATACTAGAATAATAAGAAACGGGCCATTTATCCAAGAAAGAAAAAGGATGATTCCAATAAAAAGCATGGTGATCAATCGGTGGGTTTCATAATCATCTGATGTATCATCATTGCCAAGATAATTGATGGAAATTGGTTGTCCCTCCCAAATGATAGATTCACCTTTTACCATATAATCGGAAAAGGAATCTTTAAAAGGACTATCGAGAATTAGGTTTTTCATAACAACATATTTACAATTTATTTTCGATGCCTAATTTGATGTACTCTCCAACTTCTTTTACGTTGTCGATCATTTCTAACGTTGGTCGATTATCTTCTTCGACACTAGTTTTTAGATCTTTTAAAATAAGCGAAGTAGAGGATGATTTCTTGATATTTAGAAATATAGTCCCATTTTTTCGACCTAGCATGTTAGGGTAAACACTTGGGTAAGTAATATCTTCAAAAGGAATAGATTGAAAATGTAAAACTTTATTTTTTTGAGTTTGAAAAATGATTCTTTGGTTGGTGATTAGATACTTGTTGTATTTTCTAGCAAGGAATTTTTGAAGCTCTCCAGTTTTTAAAGACCATAAAAAAAAGAAAATAAGATTGCCTAATAAAAATATAATTCCTTTTACTGCATCAGCTAAAGAAACTTGAATCGCAAAAATAAGAGGGAATATAATAAGTAAAATAGTATATCTGCTTTTGTAAGGACTTCCTTCCCAAATGACCTTTTCTCCAACTTCGAGTTGATTTCGGAGTTCGCTATTAAAGTTGTTATCGAGGATTTCATTTTTCATTAAAAGTATATTTACAATTTTCCTTGAATGCCTTTTTCTATGTAATCTCTAACTTCTTCTGCATTGTCAACTAACTCTAAAGTTGGATTTTTTCTAGCCCAATTATTTCTGATATCAATAGTTTGTATTTTGGTTTCAAATGGCTCTTTTAAAAGTAATTCAATTGTTCCACTTTTATTTCCTAAGTCTTTGATGAGTACTTTATCCAAGTGATTTAAAGGAAGAGAATGGACTTGTACATTTCTCATTTTAGGAAGTTGGAAAATTATTCTTTGATTGGTAATTAGGTACCTAGTTTTTCTTTGGCGATAAAAAAGTTCAACTATACTAAAAATAATCAGAGCCAACCAGAAGGCAGCGAACCAGTAATCCTGATCATTAATTGAAAAAAAAAGATGAGTACCTGAAAAAAGAAAAATAGAACCAGTCGCAATCAATCTAGAATAATTATTGAATCGAGGCTTTCCATCCCACACCACAACTTCCCCTTCTTCGAGGTTGTCTCGAAGTTTATCATGGAAGATGTCATCTAGGATATTTTTATTCATAAAAGTATTTTTTGTGTGGAACAACTTAGAGGGAGGATTACAATTTTCCTTTTATACCCATTTTAATATATTCACCTACTTCTTTTACCTCTTCAATTAATTCAAGCGTAGGTTGATGTCGTCGCTCTCCATTACTAAAATCAAAAGTGTCAAAAGGAATTTCATTGGGGTTTTTTACGGCCAAAAAAATTACTCCTTTATTTGGATCTTCTTCTACGATGGCAATGTTATTAATTTCCGAAAATGGGATGGAGAAATATTCACGATGTCCCAACCTCCAATTTTCAAATAAAACTTTTTCTTTTTTCCAAAGCTGGAAAAGTATTCGCTCGTTGCTGATGATATATTTAGTTCTGCGTTTTTGATGACCTCGGTAATATACCGACAGCAGCGATATAAAAAGGATTATTCCTATCATGAATCTAGTTTCGATGCTAATATCTAAAAAGATAAAAATTAATAATGTTAGAAAAAACCCAATCAAAAAAATCATCAAAATGAATAAAACTATATTTTTGATAATCTCTCCTACCGTGTTGCCAAAGAAATGAATTTTCCAATTAATTTTGTTGGAAGGCAGTCCTTCCCAGATGACTCTTTCTCCTTTTTTGAGAAGGCCTCGTAACTCGTCATGCTTGATGTCGTCTAGGATTTCGTTTTTCATTTCTTTCTATTATCTCTAATTGCTTGTTGCAAAGTATCAGTTACTGTATGGATATCTTTAATCATCTCTAAAGTTGGTTGATGCCTTGCTTCATTGGAAGCAAAATCATGAGTGGTAAAATCCAATTGACTTGCATCTTTTACCAAAATCAAAATGACTCCAGTATCATTATAAGACTTTTCTGAAATTCTCACATTCGCAATATTGGAAAGCGGAATGGAGTGAGTACTTTTTTTGTTCCACCACCAAAGTTGAAAAATTAATTGTTTTGAAGTCAATATATAATGTGTATTCATTTTTCTTTCTATCAAAAAATACTCAGGAGTAATAATTGCTGCTGTTGCAATCACCGCTGAAATTGTCAAAGCAAGTGGTGTTACTTCAACATAAATGGAATAAAGAATAAAAGCTAAAATAAACCAACTGAAAAAAGCACCTCTTTTGACCAACGCTAGAATAAAACTAAAGTCCAGCCCAATATCAAAAATACTCAAACTACGACTAGGAGCGCCTCTCCAAATGATCGTTTCATCTTGGCCAATCCTCACCAAAGTATCTGTCTCAAAAGGTGCATCTAAAATTATATCTTTCATACTTTTTTATTTTTAGCTTTTTGCCAATTGACTAAATGAACAACTTTTTTCATCTTCTTTACATTTTTAAAGAAAGGTGAAGTCAACGTTATATTATTAACAAAATCTCTCGTCTTAGAAGGAAGACTTGCTTCATCTTGAAATATAAAACGAATATTTCCAATAGACTCAAAATCAGAATTTTCTTTAAAAGTCAATTTTTTAATATTGGACAATGGAATAAAATCAATTCTTTTAATTCCCAAATTCCAATTCATAAAAACCAATTTTTTTGAAGTCAATATATATTGAGTACTTTTTTTCTTTTTGTAAATCAGGTAATGATGTATTGGAAGAAATGGAAAAGTCAATCCAGCCATAATTAGAACGGGGACAAAATCTTCACCTGCTACGAAGATGGCAATAGTTACAGCAAAGATATAGCTGAAAAAATCTCCATATTTAAAAATCCGAGACATAAAGAATCGAGGCGTATAGTTTTTATCAAAAACACTACGGCAATGATTTGGCCCACCTTTCCAGATGACAGTTTCGCCTTCGGTAAGAATTGCTTTTGATTTTTTCTTCTCAACTTTGATTGGTTGAACGTCTTCGTCAAAAGGCAAATCTAGAATCATATCTTTAAATTGATCTTTCATGCTTTTCGTTTTTCGTAAATACCTTGTTTAAAATGACATTTAAAAGATGCTTAAAATATTTCAATATTGGAAAAAAACTCTTTAAACCAAGAAGGGAACTCGACAAACTGATTTGGCACAAATTTTTTTCAAAATGAAGGTGAATAATTTTTTTTATTTTTTTTGCAAAAAGTCAAATCGCTCTATCCCTTGCTACTACTCGCTTCGTGTATATTTTTCTAAAAAAATTGTTTTAAAACAAAAGAGTTTAAGGCAAAACGATTTGTTTTTTGCAAGATTTTGTTTTAAATTGCAGTCGAAACACTATTTTTGTTTTAAAAACTCAATATTTTAAAAGATGATACGAGAAGACAGAATACAACTAAATAATCGATTTATCGAAGTTTTTAAATTGCTTCAAGAGCGTGGCGAGATCGTACTCAACGATCGTGGCGGTAAAGGAATGGGAGACTTTGCTAAAAAGATTTTAGGAAAAAGAGCTTACGGACATATTATTCGTGCTTATTTAAATCCAGATGATAAACGAGTTATCGATTATCATCAAGCTCGTGCGATCTGTAGAGAATATGGAGTTAATGAAAGTTACCTTATAGATGGAGAGGGAACTCCTTTTGGGTTTGATTTGCCAAAAAATAATAAGCAAAGTAATGTTTCGGAGAATAGAGGGAATATCCTTTTTACTACAGTCCAAGCATTTGCGGGGTCAGGTGCAGGGATGGAGAGTGCAAGTCCTTCAACTGATGAAGATAATGAGTTTTTTGCTATTCCAGGCATGAGTGGGAACGGTTTAGTAGCCTTTTCTATTGAAGGAAACAGTATGGAACCTGTGATAAATGATGGAGATATTATTATATGTAGAGAAATTCAAAGTCTTCATGAGATAAAAGACAATGAAATATATGCAGTAAAAAGCAATGGTTCGCTTTGGGTGAAATATGTAAAGCGGATTTTTAATAGTCGAGGGAGAATTGTTGCGTTGAAATTAATTTCAGCTAATAGTTTGGAATTTGATCCATTTGAGGAAGAAGTGAATGAATATACTAGATTGTATAAAGTGGAAAGTCGGATTAGTTCACTTTAAGCCCCAGCAACCTCCTTTTTGCTCCCAGCAAAAGCTAGGCAGCCTAAAGGGGAGCCTTTTCCAATTATGCCTTCGGCAATTGGAATTGGAAAAGTTAAACTTAGCCTGTTTACGGTTTTTGATTTGATGTAAATAGAGTTTTGTTTAGTAAACATTCCATAGAAAATTACACCATAAAGTTTTTTAAAAAAAGTCCAAACAAATTTGTTTGGACTTTTTGTTTTTACAACAATTTGTTTTATTTTTGTATTGCAACGGAAATGAAACAATCTATGGAAAAAGTGAATCGGCAAGAATTAAATAGACGGTTTAAAGAAGTGTATCAACAGTTGGTGCAACGAAAATTTATCGTTAAAAATGACCGATCAAAGAGCCAAATGGCTTTTGCAATTAAGCTAGGTACAAAGGGACATATTATCAATGCGTACCTAGAGGATAAACGAAAAATCACTTACGAACAGGTAAAAAATCTCTGCACCCACTATTCGGTGAATGAGGCATTTATGTTTCAAGGTATTGGAGACCCATTTGAAAAAACAAAATTACCTGACCCGGAACAAAGACTAGCTATGGCTTTAGGGATTAATTTTTCCCCCAACATCTTGTTTACGAATGTAGAAGCGTTTGCGAGTAATACGGTTGGAGTGGATTTACTGGAAGAAAATGAATGGTTTCGCATTCCTGGTGTAAACGGGGAACTCGTTGCTTTCAATATTAATGGAAATAGTATGATGCCAAGTATTGCTTCAGGCGATATGGTAATTTGTTCGCCATTGTCAAGTACTACAGAAATGATTGATAATGAAATTTATGCAGTTGTGACGAATCAATCTGTTTGGGTGAAACGAGTGCAACGTTGTTATGATCGACATAATCGATGGACACATTTGAGATTGATTTCAGATAATCATGAAGAGTATGATCCATTTATTATCGAAATCGGAGAGGTGAGAAGATTGCTAAAAGTAAAAAGAAGATTAACAGGACTAATGTAAAAGTCCGATCAAGATATCCTGCTGTTTTTTTGAAATGAACTCCTGTGCTAAATGTAGTATGGGAGTTTTTTTATTTTTTTTGAATATCCAATATCGAACAAGGAATGTCCAATAGCCAAGGATTACAAAATGCTCTTAATACAAAAAAATGGACATTGGATATTCCCAACTATCCTCGTTGTCGCATCACCTCATATAAAATAATCCCTGTAGCCACAGATACATTAAATGAATCAGTAGTTCCAACTTGAGGAATGATAAATTGATTTTCAATCCTTTTTAAAAGTTCACGACTAACTCCTTTTCCTTCCGACCCCATGACGATGGCAGTAGGCAGAGTAAAATCCGTTTCAAAAACCATTTTCTTGGCTCCCAAATTACTCGCAACAGGAGTTATTCCAGACATCTCTAACATATCCAATGCACTATCTAAACTTTGCTCTCGGCAAATTGGAATTTTTGTCAAAGCTCCTGCGGAGGATTTAATTGCTTCATCATTGATTTGTGCGGAACCTTTTTTAGGAATGACAATGGCATGAACACCACTAATTTCAGCAGATCGAGCAATAGCTCCGATATTTCGAATATCAGTAATTCCGTCTAAAATCAAAATCAAAGGAGTTTCTGATTTTTCATAAATCATGGGAAGCAAATCTTCCAATTTATAATAAGGAATCAACGAAATCAGTCCGATCACACCTTGATGATTGCCAGATGTCATTCTATTCAGTTTTTCCTTTGGGACAAATTGAACAGGAATATTGTATTGCTTCGACAAATGTCGAAGCTCCTTTTCGAATTCTCCACGAGTACCCTGTTGGAGAAAAATTTTATCAAAATTAGTTCCTGTTTGGATGGCATCAATGATTGGATGTTTTCCAATTATGGTTGATTTCTTCTTGAGTTGCATAGAATGGCAAGGTCGTTATTTTTTTCAAAAAATAAATCAAAATCCAAAACAAGATCAACGAAATGCAGAGGATTCACATTTTTGAAAGAAAACAAAACGACAAATCGATTTTAAACTGGGTAATTTTGTTAATAATTGTCGTTCAGCAAGCGAGTAAATGACTTTTGAATAATTTAAAAGCTATTATTTTTTTTATTTTTACCTCATATTCATTATTCCTAATTAAAAAAAAAATACATGATGAGATTTAACTCTACAAAAAGCAAAGCTTTTAGTGCAATGATGTTTTTGATGTTTTTAAGCATTAGCGCATGGTCGCAACTGCAGAATCCAGTAGATCTGGCAACTCGACATTTGCAAGAAAATAAAGATCAATGGAACCTTACCGAGGCGGATATTCAAGACTTGGTGGTGACAGATCAACATGTAAGTTCACTTTCAGGTGCAACAATGGTCTATTTAATGCAAAGATATCAAGGCATTAAAGTTTATAATGCAATTTATAATGTAGGTATTTCCAAAGAAGGAAAAGTGGTTCATGCAGCAAGTAGAATCATTCCTAATATTGTAAACAAAGTTGGTGCATCAACCTCTCCATCTTTGACTCCAGAAGCAGCTATCGCTTCAGCATTGGATCACTTGAATGTAGAAATGAGTGATGCTTTAGTTCAAAAAGAAAGAAAAAATGATCAATCATTTGTATTTGAAAAAGGAGCTTACTCTAATACAGATATCAAAGTTAACCTACAATTATATCCAACTAATGAAAATGAAGTTGAGTTAGCTTGGGAAGTTGTGATTGATATGGTTTCAAATGCAGACTACTGGAATGTAAAAGTAGATGCTAAGACAGGGAATGTTTTAGGAAAACATAACTATACAACTTATTGTACTTTCGCACCTGATGCTTATCATAATCATGATGCATCTTGCCGAAGCTTAGATAACATGAAAATTGTTACCACTCCTAAAAAAGCAACTTTTGCACCTCCAGTACTATTAGGAGGAAGTTATGCAGTTTTTGCTGAGCAAACAGTTGATGGAAATCTTCATACGCACGAGAGTCCAAGTCATGGTGCTAGAAACTTATTGACTGGAATCGAAGATTTGTCTGCTTCTCCGTACGGATGGCATGATACTAATGGGCAGAACGGTCCAGAATTTACAATTACAAGAGGTAATAATGTACATGCTTATTTAGATCTTGATGGATCAGATATTTCTCAAGGTGATGAGCCAGATGGAGGAGCAGAATTATTATTTGACTATCCAATAGATCTTGACGCTGAGCCAGAGACATTTCAAGATGCATCAGTAGTTAATGGATTTTTCATGTCTAATATGATACACGATTTTTCATATGTATATGGATTTGATGAAGCAGCTGGTAATTTTCAATCAAATAATTATGGTAATGGCGGAAACGGAGCAGATTATGTAAATATGCATATAGATGATGGGAGTGGGATTAATAATGCAAATATGGCGACTCCTGCAGATGGATCAAATCCAAGAATGCAAATGTACCTATGGAATTCAGTTGCAGCATCAGGGTTGTTAACAATTAATGCACCAGCATCAGTTGAAGGTATTTATGAAGTTGCACATCCTGGTGACTGGGGTGGAGCAATTACAATGGATCCTTTGACAGCAGAAGTAGCGATTGTTGATGATGGAACAGGTACTGATGGAAGTAAAGGATGTAATGACTTAGTAAATGTTGCAGAAGTAACAGGAAAGATTGCAATCGTAGATAGAGGCTTATGTCAGTTTAGCCAAAAAGCATTGATGGCTCAAAATGCAGGAGCTGTAGGTGTAATCATATGTAACTTTGAAGATGCACCTCCTCCATTAGGAGCTGGAGATGTAGCAGCACAAGTAACCATTCCTGTGATAGGTATTGGTTTAGGATTATGTACTGATATTAGAGCTTTTGCAGGAAATGGATTAAGCTTAACGTTTGTAGTACCACCAACAGGGTCTGGTCCAGATGAAGTTTCAGGTTCATTAGATAATGGAATTATTGCACATGAGTATGCCCATGGTATTTCTAACCGATTAGTCGGAGGAGCAAGTCAGGCTGGATGTCTTGGAAATGAAGAGCAAATGGGAGAAGGAATTAGTGATTACTTTTCATTAGTAACTACGGTTAAGCCAGGTGATACTGGAGAAATGAGTAGAGGAATCGGAACATTCGCACAAAGAGAAGATGTTGATGGAGGAGGGATTAGACGATACCCATATTCAACAGACATGAGTATCAATCCATTAACATACAAAGATATTGCTGGACAAGGAGTACATGCAACTGGAGAAATTTGGACTTTATGTCTTTGGGAATTGTATTGGTTGTTAGTTGAAGAATATGGATTTGATGAAGATTTATATCATGGAACAGGTGGAAATAATGTTGCTGTAGCATTAGCTGTAGAAGGATTAAAATTAACATCTTGTAACCCTGGTTTTGAAGACGCACGGAATGGTGTTTTGGCTGCGGATGAATTGCTTTACGGAGGTGCTAATCAATGTTTGATCTGGCAAGCATTTGCGAAAAGAGGATTAGGAGAAAATGCGGATCAAGCGTCCGAATTTAATGGAAGTGATGGAGTGGAAAATTTTGAAAGACCAATCGAATGTTTGGATGAAATTCAAATTGACAAAACTGTCAATGAATTAATTAACCCAGGAGAAGATATTGATGTAGTTATTAATATTAGAAATTACAAGCAATCAGTTTCAACTAATGTAACTGTAACTGATGAAATTCCTGATGGAGCAACTGTTTTACCTTCTTCAATTAATGGACCAGGAACAGTAAGTGGAAACACAATTACATTTACAATTGGTGAAATGGCAATAGAGGAAGAGACTCAAGTAAGTTATACTTTAGAAACTGATCCATTGATCAAATCAATCGCAACTTTCAATGATGACCAAGAAGGTGATCCAGATGATAATTGGGATATTGAATTTTTGAACGGTACTAGTATTTTTTATACTCGTGATGATTCATTAGCGTTTAGCGGTGAAAATGCTTGGTTTATTCAAGACGTTGCAGTAGAAAATGATCAGACGTTATTCATCAAAGATCCTATTACGGTTTCAGGTGATCAACCAGTATTAAGATTTTATCATTGGTATGATACAGAAGCTAGCGCAGATGGTGGATTATTGTAAGTATCGACAGATGGAGGTACTGTTTGGGAGCAAGTTGGAGATAAAATGTTTAGACATGAATATCCTCGAAGTTTACAATATGGAACGCTTGTAGTTCCATTCCTTTCTGCTTTCTCAGGACAAAGTAGTGGAGGTGGTGAAGATTTTGTAGCAACTTATGTTGATATGAGTGATTACTTAGGAGAATCTATTTATTTCCGTTTCCGATTTGCATCAGATGATAATACAAGTGGAATAGGCTGGTTTATTGATGATGTAACATTTATGGATATGAAAAATTATCAAGGTGTAGCTTGTGTAACTAGTGATGCAGGTGATAATGTTTGTACAAGTGTTGAAGAGCGAGGAACAGCTGTAGAACCAGAAGAAACTGTATCTAACAAAGATTTATTTAAAACGAATATGGAAGTAAATGTTTTCCCTAATCCGGCGCAAGACATTTTGAATATTCAAGTGGTAAACGATAAATATGCTGATGCTTCAGTTAGAATTCTTACAGTTGATGGAAAAGAGATGATGGAAAGATCTATCAAGACTGTGGATGGTTTACAAACTGCACAAGTAAATGTGGCAGGACTTTCTGCAGGAATGTACTTCGTGAAAGTAAGTACTAACGAAGGAATCGTTGTAGAAAAAGTAATGATTAAGTAATCAAAACTTATCTCGAATTATTTTTTCAAAAAAATAATTTGGTAAAAATATTTAAGGTGGATAACGAGAGTTGTCCACCTTTTTTTGTGGGACAGTTTTTAAATCTGGTTGTACCTAAATGGTTTAGGAAACCTGTCTTATCCTAAAAAATTACTCGCTGAGGATGCGAGTAAATATTAAACTTATCATTTTTTACAAAACCTAAAACCGTCATTCCAAATTCTTCCGCCAATTCAATCGCCAAACTACTCGGCGCACCAACTGCTGCCAAAATTGGAATTCCTCCCATGATTGATTTTTGCACTAATTCAAAACTCACTCGACCACTTACCATAATTAAGAAATTAGTCATTGGAAAAAGACCTGCCGAAAGTGCAGCACCTATTAATTTATCTACTGCATTATGTCTGCCAACATCTTCTCGAAGCAAAATCGAATTACCATCGGTATCAAATAATGCAGCAGCATGAAGTCCACCCGTTTTTGCAAAAACAGTTTG
>CAJQQY010000504.1 GCA_905480595.1 uncultured Saprospiraceae bacterium
ATAAAACTTAAAAAGAGAATCCTTTTCGCTGTAAACCAATGAATCACAAATAGCTTGTAAGTCAGATTTAAATAACCGTACATCAGGATAAGCAATCAATGTTCGAATAGAATCATCTTCATTTTGCTTAAATGAAATCAACGTATCAGATGCCAAATACAAAGTATCACCATCCATCAAAGTGGTCATTAATGGACGTCCTATCATTGCCTTTATAAAATCCTCTTCTTCTATATAAATAACTGAATCACAATGACTTATGGATATATTTTGAGCCGTATCTTGCCAAATAACATTACCGATTGCATAGCCCGTTTTTCCATCATAATCAATTTTATCAGCTTCCAATATTTGGGGAGGATCGCTCATTCTTGAACGTCCTTTCGTAGAATACACTTCATTCTTTTTATCATATCGAATGACCTCTGAGCGAATCTCTTGCTTCTCATCTTTGTAAAAAGCATTACCTTCCAAATTGGTTATTTCATTTTCTTCTTCGTAGCGAATAACATCAGCATTGGCTTTTTTTAGTCCATCAATAAAGTGAGCATTTCCTGTTAGTGTAGTTTCTTTTTTATTCCCATCATATGTCATCAAATCTGCCCAAGCTTTTTCTTCTCCTTTTTGATATTGTGCATTTTTTTTGAACTCCGCTAACTTATTTTTAGTGTCATAAAATCCATCTTCGCAGTAGATTTTTCCTTCGTTTTGGCTAATCAAAGTTGGACCTAGAAAATAGGCAATTTTTTCTTTCGTATCGAATTTTAACGTATCCGATTTTAATTCAAATTGTGGATCAACCACAACAACACTATCTTTGAAAAAAGCCATATTATCACCCACATAATAATAGCCAATTTTACTAGTCAGATGAGTGGTGTCATTAGTTAAGGTTGCTCCATTTTTATAACTTGCAATTTTAGTATTCAAATCATATTTTAAAGAATCTGTAAATAACTTCTGTTCTTTACTTTCCAAAACTACTTCGCCATAGAAATCTGCTTTTTTCTCAAAACCATTATAAAATAAGGAATCGGAAAACACATTGACTGAATCTCCCTGCTGAATAATTACATTCCCCCAAGCTCGTACATTATTATTATCATACAAAAATGCGCTGTCGCAATACATATAAGTCTCTCCTTGACGCATTTCAACTTGTCGAACTTCTTTAAACAATTGTCGCCCTTCGCCCGTAATTCCAATCGCAATGTCAGCGTGATCGATGATAACTAAATCTTTTTCTAAAGAGTCTTGAGTTTCTTCTTCGAGTTCTTCAATATTCAGATTTGGGTTGGGTTTGGCTTTCGGTTTTGGAGGAGTTACTTGGGAAAAAGAGGTTAACGGTATTAGTGCTTGAAGTGCTAATACCGCAATAAGTGAAAATAAGAATTTAGTATTTCTTGAATTACAAATCATTAATTATCAATGGATTATAGAAAATAAAAAGGTTACTATTTCATACAACAAAACGAACAACCTTCAACTTAGTGAATCATATTCTTCACTTTAAAGAAATAATAACATCTAATTTCAAATCTTAAATTTTCTTAAAAATCAATTCCGCTCCTTCTTCTCCCACCAAACTTCCAATTGCAACTCCCATTCCTCCAAGTCGAACTGCTACCGACACATTTTTACTAATATTTTGAACGATTGGTTTTTTTGTATCTCCAATACCTAAAATTCCACTCCAGTTACTTTCTATTTCAAATTTTTGGTTTGGCAAAATTACATTTTTCAGCAAATCTATTAAGGCATTTTGGATAATTTCTGTCGTTCCAAATTCGGGAGTTTCTTCTTGTTCCTTGGCTAAATTACGACCTCCTCCGAGTAAAATTCTCCCATTAATATTTCGGAAATAAAAATAGCCCTTATCGTAATGAAATGTTCCTTGAATTGACTTGTTTTGCAATGGTTTAGTAATCAAAACTTGATTACGTGCTGGCACGATTTCACCTTGATTGATTAGGGTTTTGGAAAAACCATTAGTAGCAACAAGAACTTTTTTAAATTTCAAATTCCAACCATCCGTAGTTTCCAATTCTACTCTATTTTCACCGTCATTTAATTTTTTTATAAAAATTCCATTTAGAATTTTGACCCCTTTAGCTTGGGCGATTTCAAGCAAAGTTTTCATCATCTCACCAGTATGAATTTGACCTTCTGCTTGATTATGAATAAGATGTTCTATCTTTCCAAAACCGAAGTTAGAGATATTATTATCTGCGACTTTATAAACTTCTTTGTGACCAATAATTGAGTCTAATTTTTTATTAAAAAAATCAATCTGATCTGCACATTGTTGAAAATTTAAACCATCTTCTTTCCTAAACAATTCAAACCCGCCTAATTCTTGATATTTTAAATTAGCATCTCCCACCCTCTTTCTCAACTTTAATAATCCTTTCCATCTTTTTTCCACTAATGAAAAAACAACATCTTCTGACTGATCTTTTAAATCATCCAATAACTCAGTCATACTTCCAAAGCAAGCAAAACCTGCATTTCTTGTACTTGCTCCAATGGGTAAACTACCTCGTTCCAAAATAATTACGCTTAATTTTGGAGATAACTCTTTCAATCGAATAGCAGCACTTAAGCCAACAATTCCGCTTCCAATAATGGCAACATCAATATTTTTCAAAAAGGATTCTTTCTCCCAGTAGCTTAAATTCATAGAAATGGTTTCTGCAAAAATAACTAAGTGATTTGACAATAAGATCAATTTTGAATTATGAATGAAGAATTTTGAATACTTCAAAATTCAAAATTCTTCATTCATAATTATCTCTATTATATTTGCAAAAAAATATTAAATCTTATAAAAAATAAACTGACTTATTATGATTCAACGAATTCAAACTATTTATTTGGTTTTAGCTGCAGCTTGTGCATTTGGCCTGTTTGGGCTTCCATTTGCCACCTCTACTCAAAGTTCAGATGCTACTTCATTATTTGCTGATGGAATTTATAATATCAATGATCATACAGCTCTTATAGCCCTTTTTTGCGCAGCTGGTGCTTTAGTCTTGATCAGCATTTTCCTTTTTAATAATAGAAAACAACAATTGTTAATGGGTAGGTTTGCTATCATTGCAGATGTGATTGGAATTATTCTAGTCCTAGTTTTCTTGTACCAAGATGGAGCAAAAACTGGGGAAGCAGACGTTCAAGAGCAATTAGGAGTAGGTCTTCCTATTTTA
This sequence comes from uncultured Saprospiraceae bacterium, assembly GCA_905480595.1. GTDB lineage: Bacteria > Bacteroidota > Bacteroidia > Chitinophagales > Saprospiraceae > CAJQQY01. The sequence goes on from CAJQQY010000504.1 coordinate 3,207, forward strand.
TTCATAATTTTTGCACTTTTAGCTCAAAGAGGAATCTCTAGTGATGAAAAATTAGTTAGGTCAGCTGATCGATTGAGATAATTAATTCGAATGTATTCTCAACAAAAAAGGTCATACCGAGTATTCGGTATGACCTTTTTATATTTCAAAAAACAAATTATTACTGCTCTTTAGTCTTAGCTGAATAATTTATTTTGAGTTGATTAGATTGTCTGAGTTTAGTTTTGATGTCTTGAAGGATTCCCATCGTAACATCTCCATCTACTTTCAAAGAAGATATAATTAACCCTCTCTTACTCTCAGGTACCTTTTGTTTAAAGTTTTCTAAAAACAAAGGAATATCACCTGGACCTTTAACGGCATCACCTAATTGAAGCATAGGTGCAGTACCATATATTGGCTGATACTGTTCTTTTGGTTTTCCTACATGAATAGTATTTACCAACGTTTTGTGTATCAATTTTGTCAACTCTGTTGCTTTAGGAGTAACTACATCTACCTTGAGAGTATTTTCACGAAGTACTGTGGTCACCATAAAGAAGAAAAGCAACATAAAAATAATATCAGGGAGTGAAGCCGTAGATACAGCTGGCATCTCCTTTCCTTTACCTTCATTAAATTTGCCCATGATTAATTTTTTTTAAATCTTTCGTTTAAAAAAGATTGGTGAATAAATAAGGTAGTTTTTCGACTAAGTTTTACTAATAGAATTTAGCAAAGCATCTAACCTTCTTCACCAAATGCAGTAGGTTCAGCCTCAGAAATAATCAATGGAATTTTATTCCTAATGACTTTTTGATCAGCTTTTTCTAAAAACTCATAAGGTTTTCCATGGGTTCTTTCAGCCATTTCATTCCTTAATTCGTTGTATGCACCCTTTAACTCATTTAAAACTTCGATATAAGTTTCGTATTTAGTCCCTCTATCGTTTTTCAAAGAGATAATTGCTTTTTCAGGTTTTTCAGCGTAATCTGGTCGATTCTCTGGATTAGAAATAAACTCCTTTGCATTCTTTCTTAAATTTCTTGCTTGCATAGGTTCATTTCTGACCAATAGTTCATTATTAGCATTTACTAATACTGAATATACATTTCGCTCTTTCAACTTAGTAATATCTGGCTCATCATCAGACCAAGGTGGAAGTGTAGTCAAAACCCCTTTGTCTTCAGCAATTTGAGTCGTTACCAAGAAAAAGATCAATAGTAAGAAAGCGATATCCGCCATAGACCCCGCATTAATTTCGTTGGACTGTCGTCCTTTGCTTCCTTTTTTCTTTAACATAGTTGAATTATTTAAAGAAGTTACGAATTTCTGAAACTACTATTCCTAATGTTGCAAGTCCTATCATGGCAACGCCAGTCGTTATAGATCCTCCAACAAATTTTCTAGTATTATCTTCTAAACCGAACTTCTTTGCCACATTATAAACTTCACCAGAAGTCTCCAATTCAGTTGTAGAATATCCGATAGCAAAGATAATCCCAATTAAAGCTAATCCTGCTACAGCTCCTAAAGAACCTTTGATGTTAGTAGCTGCTTGGAAGAATCCAAAACCTATCATCAAAAGAGCTCCTACTACAATAAGTAGAACTGTAACTCCGATTCCGAAATCGAATAAGCCAAATCCATATCTTGCTTTGTCTTTTACACCATCAGCATCCATTGCCGTGAAAGTTTCGTAATCACCACTTGATACGATTAAAGCGTAGAAAGCTATTACGAGAAGTGCACCAACAACAAATGAGATCGTTTGCCCATTTTTGGTTAAAAATTTATACATAATATTATTCTTCGTTTTAATGATTATTTAAAAACATTGTTGCTAGCCATAACATCTACTAATGCAATAGAAGCATCTTCCATTTTTCCTACGATACTATCTACTTTAGAGATAATGTAGTTATAAAAGATTTGAAGAATAATAGCTGTAACCAAACCAAATACTGTTGTTAATAAGGCTACTTTAATACCATCGGCAACTACTGCAGGAGAAAGTTCACCTACTGTTGCAATTTTTTCGAAGGCTCCAATCATCCCGATTACAGTACCCATAAATCCAAGCATCGGTGCAATCGCAATAAAAAGTGAAATCCAAACTAATCCTTTTTCTAAAAGTCCCATTTGTACAGAACCATAAGAAACGATAGATTTTTCAACAGCCTCTGGGCCATTGTTTGCTTGTCTTAATCCTTCATAAAGGATAGTAGCTGTAGGTCCTTGAGTTGATTTACATACTTCCATAGCGCCATTTACGTTTCCTGATTTTAAGTTCTCATCAATCTGAGACATTAATTTATCAGTATTCGCACTTGCGATATTAAGTGTAATAATTCTTTCGATACAGAAAGCCAATCCTAAGATTAAACAAACTAATACCAAACTCATAAACTGCCAACCTCCATCAATGAAGTATTTTTTCAAAATTTGGAAACCGCCGGCATCAGCAGCGTCGCCGCCTTGAGCTAACATTTCAGGTGCTCCAGTAGTCATACAAAGAGCGAATACAAGCAGAAGTGCAATAATTTTTCGCATAGTCAAAAGGTTTTACGATTGTTTTTTAGTTAAAAAATTAAATTATTTCATCCGAAATCCTCGGAATTGTTGCTGGTTGATTTTTAGTTGGTTGATTCGTTTTTTTTAATTCAACTTTCAAACTGTTCAAAAATTAAATCAGTTATCAACTATACAACTTGCGATCAGTAATTATACATATTTATGTTCAGCGGAGAGTAAGGGATTCGAACCCTTGATACCATCTCTAGTATACACGCTTTCCAAGCGTGCGCCTTAAGCCACTCGGCCAACTCTCCAATCTCATGCTTAAAGCAAGGTCTAAGTCCTCTTTTTTGCCTTTTGGTAACACCCTTTGGTATTAAGCTAGTCACAGGAAATGTAAATAAAATTAAATTTTCAAAATTTTCCAAAACTCAATACATATAAAATGTATTTTATTGGTAATAATTACACTATCTCTTCAAAAAACCGTGATTATCAGCGATTTATGTAGTTTTAAAAATAAAAAATCTTCAATATTGTTCTTTCTAGTCCTCTAAAATCCAAAATATTATTTTTCCATTTCCCCAAAAATATCTTGAGCATTTTTAGATGTGATTTTAGCAACTTCCTCCAAACTTACATTTTTAATCATTGCTAACTTTTCAGCAACTAATTTTACATATCCACTTTCATTTCTTTTTCCACGAAATGGTGAAGGTGCTAAGTAGGGTGAATCTGTTTCTAAAACAACTTTTTCAAGTGAAACTTCTTCCATCGTTTTATCCAAACCTGCTTTCTTAAAAGTAACTACACCTCCTATTCCTAAATAAAATCCTAAATCAATTATCGCATTGGCTTCTTCAACTGATCCTCCAAAACAATGGAAGATTCCTCGAAGTCGATCGTCTTTTTCTTCAGCCAAAACTTCAATTACTTCCTGCATCGATTTTCGAGAATGAATCACTATCGGAATATCGAATTCTTTTGCCCAATTAATTTGAGTTCGGAAAGCTTCTTTTTGAATCTCAAAAGTCGAAGTATCCCAATGCAAATCAATTCCTATCTCTCCTATTGCACAAAAATATCGCTTGTCCAACCATTCTTTGACGATGGCTAATTCTTCTTGATAATTTTCCTTGACTGAACACGGATGCAATCCCATCATTGCAATACACGTTTCTGGATTTGATTTTTCCAAAGCTAACATTGCATCAATTGATGTGCTATCGATATTCGGTAAGTAAAATTTTTCTACACCATTATCTTTTGCACGCTGCATCATTTCTGATCGATCTTCATCGAACTGATCTAAATATATATGTGTATGTGTGTCGACTAACATTGTCCTCTGTTAATTAAATAACCTCATTTCCGTGGGGTAGGCTCCATTACCTTGGATTTGAAAAGAACAAAAGTAGCGAATTGGATTCGTTTTATTGATTAAACTTAACTAATTAAAGTCAAAAATTAAGTACCGTCATCCTGACTACTTTTTTTGACTTCATTAATTAGATTAAAAAAGTAGAATTTTTGGTGTGTGAATATTTATTATTTTTATTTATTTTTTGGAAAAAGTAAAAATCAATATGCAAAAATCAATTTTTGAAATCTCACAAATGGATTGCCCTTCGGAAGAAAACCTCATCAGACTGAAGCTCGCCGATATTTCAGAAATTAAAAATTTAGATTTTGATATTCCGAATCGGAAATTGACCATCTTTCATTTTTCCAAAAAAGAAAAAATTGGATATGCGCTGGCAGAACTAAAGTTGGGAGAAAAACATTTAGAAACACTCGAAGTCGAAAACCAAGAATTTTCAGAAGACAATCATCAACGTAAATTACTATGGACAGTTTTGCTGATCAATTTTGCCTTTTTCATCATTGAAATTACGACTGGATATTTCTCCAAATCAATGGGTTTGGTCGCAGATAGTTTAGATATGCTAGCTGACTCTTTTGTTTACGGAATTAGTCTCTTAGCTATCGGAGGGACTATCGCATTGAAAAAAAACATTGCTAAAACTGCTGGTTACTTTCAGATTATTTTAGCCGTTCTAGGTTTTGTGGAAGTTATTCGTAGATTCGTTGGGCAAGTTGAAATTCCAGTTTTTTCTACAATGATTATTGTTTCTATTTTCGCACTTATCGCCAATGGCATTTGTTTATTTTTATTGCAAAAAAATAAAAGTAGCGAAGCGCATATGCAGGCAAGTTTAATTTTTACATCTAATGATGTGATTATTAATTTAGGAGTAATTATCGCAGGAATTTTAGTTTATTTTTTAAAATCCAATTTACCTGACTTAATTATTGGAACTATAGTTTTTGTTTTAGTAATTCAAGGAGCGAGGAAAATATTGAGTTTAAGTAAATAGCGGATTTAGATTTTTACAAAAAGTCGAATTAGAATATGGCAAAAAAGAAAAAATACTACGTCATCTGGGAAGGCAATGAAACTGGAGTTTTTGACACTTGGGCAAAATGTCAAGTTCACATCAAAGGATATCCCAATGCCAAATATAAATCATTTCCTACCAAGGAAGAAGCCGAACAAGCTTATCGAGGAGGAAGCGCAGCTGATTTTATAGGAAAAAATAAAAAACCTACCACAAAAAAAGTTAGCGCTGAAGCTCGTGAAAAAATAGTTTGGGAGAGCATCGCCGTTGATGCTGCTTGTGCAGGCAATCCTGGATTAATGGAATATCGAGGTGTGGATACGAAAACCGGTATGCAGCTTTTTCATCAAGGCCCATTCAGAAGAGGAACTAATAATGTTGGAGAATTTCTAGCTCTTGTTCATGCTTTGGCATTGTTACAAAAAGAAAATCGTCCTGATTTACCCATTTACTCAGATTCCCGAATAGCCATAGGTTGGGTAAAAAAGAAGAGAGCCAATACCAAATTAGAGAAAAAAGCAGATAATGCTATTCTTTTTCAATTGATGCACCGTGCCGAGAATTGGTTAAAGAATAACCCAATTACGAACCCTATTTTAAAGTGGGAAACCAAGGAATGGGGAGAAATACCTGCAGATTTCGGTCGAAAATAGCATTTTCAGGTAATTATTACGTCTTTTTCATATTCTATCTTTCTTACATAAATAAAAAAAATAGTGTCACAATTTTTTAATTAATAAGGATTTTTTGGCCTCCTAAGGATTGGTTCTTGAATTATACTTAGAGACCAAAAAAACCTATTTAATTTTAAAATAACTAAATACATGAAGAATCGAGTAGTGACTTGCCTCGTTTTGGCCTTTGCTTTGATAATTACTCAAAGCTGCAAAAAAGATAACATTGCTCCCTCAGATGTAAATAACTCAAGCTCCTTGAGTCCAGTTCCTGAAAATTATTTCCAACCTTTAAGTTCCGCCAATGGTTTTAGCGATCGAATTACGATTCTGAATGAAACTATTATCTTAAAAAATGAATCTGGTGGGGATAGTCTTTTTTCTGGTCAAGTTGATACTCGAGATGATGTGATTAACTCTGATTATTATTGGTTGCATGTAGGAGAGGTTGGGCCATATGTTTTGGATGGAGTTACTTTGAGTGCGACGCATATTGCATTTTTAGATGACAAAGCATACATCACTTATCATAAGCGAGGAGTTGAGCATTTGGGTGCTATTGAGGTGGTGGATTTGTCAAATCCAAATAACCCTAAAGTTACTTTTAGAGGATACTTAGGTAGTGCAGATATTAATGCAGTTGAGGTAGGAAAACTACCAGGATCTGAAGATGTAAAAATTTGGTTGAGTCTTTCTGATAGTAAAAAAGGTGCGGTGCTTGGGGTCGTGACAATGGCAGGAGGAACTACTTATTCAGGATTTCAAATTGTAAATCTTTCTAATTTTATAGATGGAGGAATTTCTTCCTCAGCTAATTCAGTAACTTATTCTGGTGACTACTTATATATTTCGAGTGGGAAAACTCATGGTGGAGCATTTTGTATAAATGCAGAAACTTTGGAAGTTCTTGGAAGTGTAGAATTTGAAAATGGAAAATATATTGAGGTCAATGGCACACCTGATAATGCAACAAAGGTAGTGAGTTTACAAACTGGAGCAAATAGCTCAATTCGGGTAGAAGACATTGGGAGTTTTTACTTTTCAAATGAATTTAATATTGGAGAAATCTTACATCAAAGTGTAGATACAGATAGCCGAGGGAAAAGTACATTACACTTCGTCAACAATGACCCCGATAATGTTTATGTAACCAAAGGTAAACATGGTTTAGCTTCTTACAATATTTATACTGGGGCTGAAACTTGGTCTTCATCAAGCGATATGTTATCATATGGTAACACCAATGGAGTAACCTCTGATAATGAGTTCATTTATGCTGCCAATGGCGCTGATGGGTTAGCTGTTTTTTCAAAGCCAGAATTTCCTGGAATAGCTCCTGAGCTAGTTTTCACTTGGGATATGAATGAGCAAGAAGCATCAGCAAACTTCATTGAAGTAGATGGGTCAACTGAATGGATTTTAGTTGCAAAAGGTCAAGGTGGAACAAAAATTTTGAAACGTCCACAACCTGGTGATTATTTAGCAATTAGTACTTATAATGACCAAGGAGTTCCAGACAATTTAGTTCAAGAAGAAATTTGTGATCTTTTACTTTCAAGCATTTTCAGTAACGCTCTTCCTGATGGACAAGATGCTACAATTGCTCATCCAGAATATTTTGACGAGTCTATTCCAAGCAATATTTATTTCGAAGAAGATGCAGAAGTTTCTATTAGTTTTATCCACGAAGGAGCTGGTTATAAAAACGTATTAGGATACTATTATTATGATGCAGATAATCCGCCAGCAACAGTTGATGATATTGTAAAATTAATTGTTTTCCCAAATGCTTCTGCGCAAGGGTCAGGCGGTGGATTGATCGAAGGAAATACAGTCCAACTATATGGTAATTTTAAAGCAAATACAGTTCTTGGATTTTTCCTAAATTCAAATGGCTGGGTACAAAACAGTCAAACCATAACTGAAGGTTTGGCAGCACATTATACTAATTATGAATTTAATGCTAATGGTAGACAAAGTGTAATTCTTTATGAGCCAGAATGTGGAGAATTAGTTGTCTGTTTTGACGACCAAGTAATTGGAACGGGTGATAATGATTTCAATGATGCGGTTTTCCAAATTAACGCATCTCCTGCAAGTGCAATTAATGTTACAAATTATCCAATTGTAGACAATTCATCATCTCCTAATTCTCAAAATGTAGCTCAAGGTAAAACAGCTACACAATCGTCCATAGAAAATAATGGACAGCATCCTGCTTCTGAAGCAATAGACGGAATCATAGGTGGACAGAATTATAATGAAACTAAGAAAAAGAATAATTCATGGTGGGAAGTTGATTTAGAACAAGTTTACGACCTTTCAGCTATCAACGTTTTCAATAGAACAGATTGTTGTCAAGATCGATTATCAGATTTTCATGTATTTGTTTCAGATGTACCATTTACGAGTCAAGATATAGACGAAACTATTAATCAACCTGGAGTTAGTGATTATTATTTTCCAGATTCAGCTCAAGATATCACAGAGATTAATCTCAATCGTCAAGGACGATATGTTAGAGTTCAATTAACAGAGAAAAATCGCTTACACTTAACAGAGGTACAAATATTTAACTAAAAATATTTTTAATATAAAAATTATCCTGCATTTTTCATAAAGTAAAAATGTGGGATTTTTTTTGAAAAAATCCACGTAAGTTTGTTGATTAAAAATTAAAACTTCCACTTGATTTGATTCTTTCAAAAACTCAACAATGCTTATTTAAACCAATTGACAACAGTCAAATTGTTCTTTTCAGAATGCTATTTGGTTTATTAATGGCTGCGGAATCTTTTGGGGCAATTGCAACTGGTTGGGTGAAAAAAACTTTAGTTGACCCTCAGTTTACTTTTAGTTTTTTCGGTTTTGAATGGCTGCAACCCTTGCCTGGGAATGGGATGTATTTCTATTTTATTTTGATGGGGATAGTGAGTTTGATGGTGATGGTGGGCTATCGATATAAACTCAACATGTTAGCTTTAGCGGTGCTATGGTCAGGAGCTTATTTCATGCAAAAAACTTCTTACAATAATCACTATTATTTAGTGATGTTAATGACTTGGGGAATGGTATTTATGAACCCTCATCGCTATGCTGCTTTGGATGTCAAAAGGATAAAAACAGAGAAGCATTTGTGTCCAAATTGGAATCGGCTATTTTTTGTAATACTATTGTTATTGGTTTTCACCTATGGATCAATTGCAAAGTTTTACCCCGGCTGGTGGAGTGGAGATTTTATTAAAAATTCATTTTCACATAAGACAGATTATTGGTTGATTGGATCACTTTTAGGAAAAGAATGGTTTCAACTTTTTATCACTTATTCAGGTGTAGTTTTCGATGCTATAATTATTCCTTTATTGATTTGGAAAAGAACTAGAATATTGGCTTTTATCGGTTTAGTTATTTTTAACATCTTTAATTCTGTGGTTTTTCAGATTGGAATTTTTCCTTACACGGTGATTGCTTTGACTGTTTTCTTTTTTGAACCTGAAACAATTCGAAAACTTTTTTTTCCAAAAAAACAATATACACACATTATTAATTTTGACTTTCAAAGAATTTTCAACAATAGTTTTACATTTTATATTTTGATTACTTTTTTTACTATTCAAGTTGCTTTACCCTTGCGCCATCACTTCATTCCTGGAGATGTAAATTGGCGAGAAGAAGGTCATCGAATGAGTTGGAGAATGATGTTGAGAACCAAGCGAGGAGCAATAAATTTAGAAATAGTTAACCCAAAAACTAAGGAGAAAATTCGTGTAAAAAAAGAAGATTATTTGACAAAAGGTCAAAGCAAAGAAATAGCAACTAAACCTGATTTTCTTTACCAGTTTGTTCAACGATTAAAAAAGGAATATGCTAAAAAAGGAATGGATGATATTGAAATATATTGCAAAATGAGTCGGGTTAGTTTGAATGGGAAAAAGTCAAGACCATTATTTAAATCAGATGTAGATTTGGCAAAAGTGAAGTGGAATTACTTTGGAAGAAATGAATGGGTTTTGGATTAAAAAATTACTTCAATTATTATATTTCTCCAACCACTCCACTACTCGATCGCTCTCCTCAAAACTATGTCCAGCCTCTGCAAAGAAATATTCTAAATCTTTTTTCCCTTCCAATTTTTTCAAAATATTTTCTGCATTCGAAAGTGGAACAACACGATCATTTTTTCCATAAAGTAAAAAAATGGGTTGCGAAATATTTTCAATAAAATGAATGGGCGAACTTCTTAACATCTTTTTCCTAAGTTTAATCATTGGTTTTATTTCACTTAAATATTGATACCTAAATTGAAAACCATAACGATTATAAACTTCTCTTGAAGAAAAATCCGTTGGCCCAGTTGTCGAAATGACTCCATTCAATTCAGGATTCCTAATTCCTGCAAGTAAGGCAACTGTTCCACCTCGACTGACTCCATAGCTGACCATTCTTTCAGTATTTATATTTTCTGAAAATTGTTTTTTTGCCAAAAACAAAAGTCGCAAAGCATCATCTGTAGCTCCATCAAATGCATCTCCAAAGAATCCATCAGAGCAATATTTTTCATTCCCAGTTTCGAAAGCTTGTCCTCTAAAAGATGGAATTACTATAAAATAGTTTTTGAATTTTGGAAGTAAATTTTTGATGTAAGAATGATCTAAATTGTAAATTGGAGTCGCTTGATTCAGCCCAGTTGCGTAGAGTAGTAATGGATATTTTTGAGTAGGGTCGAATTCCGAAGGAGTCAAGATTACACCATAATGTTTTTGACCTTCGGCAAAATGTTCGATTAAATTAAGCTGTCTTTTATTTACGTATGTATATTGTTTTATTATTTTAGAACTTTCACTTTTGGGGTTGAAATTCTTCCATTCGTCTAAAACAACTTTGAGTTCTGAACTATCAGGAAGTCGGAATAGGCTATCTAAATTAATTCCATCATTAATGTCGTTATTTTCATATGAAATCCTTTTCACACAATCACAAGTAATGGAATTATTATAAAAGGAAAGGAATCCAATAGTTCCAAAAAAGATGAGTAATCCTATTTTCAGGGGTAAATTAGTCATTGAGAATGTTTTAGTTTTAGCTAAGTTAAAAAGTTAAACCCAACTATTTTAATATAATTGATGGTCTTTACTTTTGAACAAAAAAAATTAAATATGAAAATCTCAAACTTCGTTTTTTTTATAGCTTTTTTAGCCATCCTATTTTTAACAAATTGTAAATTAGATCATGAGGTTTGCTATGATGAGGAAATGGAAGAAAGTCATTCTGGAATTTGTCCAAGAGATTGTCCACAGGTTTGTGGTTGTGATGGGAAAACTTATTGTAATGAATGTAATGCGAATAGCAAAGGGGTTACTGTCGATTATGTTGGACCTTGTAGGTGATTTTGAAAATAAATAACTTACTCGCAAGTTGATTTAAAATCATCTTGCGAGTAAGTTATGAAGATTAAAATCCATTCGCCTTCGCTTGGCTACTTGATTTAACTGGATTCCATGGATCGTCATATGATTTTTTCCAAATCAACTCATGAATATATGCCACCGAACGAACCAACCTCAAATATGTTCCAGTATAAATACTCATCATCGGAACATAAGGCCACAATTTCAATTCCTCTTTTCGTCGTTCTGAATAAATATAAGTACTCGTCATTTGCATAAAACCAACGATAGTATAAATTGTAATATTCATCGGAATTATATACTTCAACGAGCCAGCAAAATTAAATACTAGGTCTACTATATATAACCACCAAGTGATATCCAAAATCACATTATAAAATACATTCTCAAAAAGCGCAAAGAAATTAGACCACCTAAAATTTTCACTTGGGAGATAAACATCTTTATGTTTTCTCACCCGAAAACGAATGATGGATTTATCCCAACGTAACCTCTGCTTGGTCAAAACTTTAAATTTCGAAGGTGCATTAGTCAAGCAAACTGCCGATGGTTCAAAGACTGTTTTAAAACCAGATTTTCTAATCTTTACTGTGATATCTCCATCTAACCCTGGTCCAATATCCCAACCTTTTATCGAGTCAGTTACATCAGCTCGGAAGGCTCCGAAAGCTCCAGAAATAATTTTATAAATTCCTAACTGAGAAGAAATAATCCGTCCAACAGATATTGTTTTTAAATATTCAATTGCTTGCAATCTAGCACAAAGACTTTCGTCAGCATTCCTAACCTTTACATTTCCTCCGACCGCTCCAATTTTTTCATCCATGAAAAATGGAATCAAAATATTTTCGATTGCCTCTCGGTCAAACGAACAATCCGCATCTAAGTGAACGATATATTTCCCTTGGGAAAAACGCAAAGCCAGATTCGCAGCAGATGCTTTTCCTCCTCTCATATCATTTCGCAAAAACAAATCAATCAATCCTCGCTTTTGCAAATTACGGCCAATAATTGGTGTCTCATCATCAGATCCATCATCGACAATGATTAATTCAAAATTTTGGAAAGTCTGTTCGGCAAGAGATTTGGTGAGTTTGAAGAGATGTTTCCCTTCATTTTTTCCTGGAATAATTACGGAGACAAATGGGTTTTCATTCCAAAATGCAGCCCGAGCTTTTTCCCATTTTTCTTTTCTATCATTTTTAAAAAGATGATACCAACCTGCAATAACAAAGTCAGCCATTATATATCGAGTCAATTCAAATAATATAAAATACCAAAAGACTCTGATAAATTTATCAGGGCCTACTGAATACCAGTATCGTAAATATTCTGGTATAATATATTCTAGTTCTGGGCTCATTCTAACAATTGTAAGACACTATGGTCATCGGGGTCGAGTGTCATGACTTCTACTTCTAGCATTCTTCCTCCCCCCATCTCAATATTATCTCCTATTAATTTTTTCAAATTATAATCTATCGTATCCTTCATCTCGGAAGCTAATTTTCGATTACTTTCTGGCATTAAGAAAGCAAATGTTGAAAAGTTTTTAAACGAGATTAAATCTACAGGTCGCAAATACTGCGCTACGATATTAAGTATTTCTTTTTGTAAAACATCTTTCGTTTTCTCATCTAAAAAGTCGAATTTCTCATCATTCAACTGTATCACTCCAAAGTGACTATCATGACTTCTTAATTCTAATCTAGTTAATTCCTGGCCTACTAATATTTTGAAAAGTCCCCAGCCAAAATAATTTTTTGTAGTCTTAAATTCATGGGTAGGTGCCTCTGCTACTTTTTTCCCAAAACCTCGGATGGCTAGTTTCTCCCCTGCTGCAGTAATTTGTAAAGTTTGAACAGATCGATTGGCTATATGCTCCAAATCCATATCATGTCCACAATCGATACATGAAGCTCTCATATTTACATCTTGTGATTGGTGATTACATGTTTGGCATTGATTTATCTCAGATGGCTTGTCATAATCGATTCCAATGTGACGTAAAAGCTTATCACATTTTGGGCAAATCATGTCTTCATCTTGCTTAAAATCTGATTCAGGTCCTATATAAGCGCAACGGAAATGGTGAATCAAATTTTCTGTTTTTAATTCCAAAGAATTACAACTCGGACATACCTCTCGAAAATTCATATATGTGCCCTCACACTCATGGCAAAGATTTACCTTATCGACTGTTTTGAATTTAAAATACTCTTGGTATTTCATCTCAGAAAGATTATCTAAAATTTGAAGATGATCATCTACTGAAATATATCCACTCAAAAAAGGGTACGAATATCCAATTTTGGAAACTAGATTTCGAAATGGAACTAGAGGCCTTTGCCGAGTATAAATATATTGAGTGGTTTTGAGAATTAGACTTTCAGAAAAATTTAAACCCTTTGTATCGGCTTGAATTCCTTTGACTCGTTCGTTAATTTCAAGCGACTTTTGCAACGCTTTATTCATGGTTATATCTTCAACTCTTCCATCGGTCAATTGAACTATTTCGGTAGGAATCGAAAGTGATTTGACAAATAAGGGCTTTAAATACACTGAAGTAACCTCCGAACTTCTCACCTCTTTGATGATGTTCGAGACTACTTCTGGAGATTCATTCTCTATGAATATTCCATCAGCTTTCGTCAGGTTTAATCCTGCGAAATTTGCGTCAGTTTTAACAATCGCAAAATTTAGACCTTCGAACTCTTTGAAGTCTAACCTAAGCGGTCGTTGTAATATTCTTAATGCATTCATGTTAGATGTATCCTACGTACATTTAAATTTTACAGCTTATAAGCTGTAATTAATAATATGTATTTCTGTGCTTGGGTTTCTATAAAATAATTTAATTTGAATTAATATTAATCTGTATTATTTAGTTTAAGTGACTGTTAAAAAAAACAGATTAATATTTATAACTATTTGATTATTAATTATTTACAATTCGTATTTCAGTTTAGAAACATCAACAGTCATTTTATAAAAATTAACCCATCGGGTTCCTTCTTCTTCCGTGATTGGCATAATGTCAATCACTACATTTCGCCTTACAGGTTCATATTTACTTTGAAATTCTACTGGTAATTCTTTGGTAGAAATATAAATATTACTGATTCGCCCTAAGCCTTTCATTCCATCTGGAAATTTAATTTGCATCACATCATTGATTTCCAAATGACTCATCAATTCTGGATCAAAGTAAGCTCGAATACTAATATTCTCTTTTTGATGAATGGTCATCACATCTTGTTTCTCGTAACAAACTTCGTTCGGACTGAAGTTTATATTTCCAATAATCCCATCAATCAAAGCGACGTAAGGAATGATCTCATTGATCATTACTTTCTCAAATGTTTGTTTATCTGTTTCTAACTTTTGAATCTCTGCCTCTTGTTTTCGAAGTCGATAAAGATGTTTTCTCAAAAAACTAATTTCCTCTTTTAATATCTTTTCTTGTACTTCTATCTTCATGATTTCTGACTCGATGGAAGTTAAAGTATATTCAATGTTATTAACACCTAGCAGAACCAAATCTTGTTGATGCTTAAATTCATCATTTTTAAATTTTAACCGAGAAGATAGATTGTCTTTTTCTATATTTTTTAAAGCTATCTGTTTTCTCAGATTTAATCGTTCTTTCTCAATCCAATCAATTGGCTTTTGAGCATTGTAAGAATTTCGAATTGAATTGCCAATCTCATTATATTCATTATGATAGAAAAATAAGGTATCTCCCTTTTTCACTTCTTGCCCTTCTTCCACTAGGATATCCAAAATTTTTATATCGTTGGTAAAAGTTAATGCTTGCTTCTTTAACTCTACTTGCCCATTTCCTCTCAAAATTGCCACTCCATTAAAAACTCTAAACCCACAAAACAAAACGATTGTACTAAGTATCCCAATCCAAGACCACTTCTGCCAGTTGATCTTTTGCTTGGCCTTTGGCGGCTCTTTGAGCGTTTTGATAACGCTCGTTTTGGTTTTGAAATTAAAACTTTTCATGATTTTCGCTGATTAATTTCAGTCGATGTATTTTTTTGGTTATTTAATTCTCTTTTAATTTTAGTTTTTTGAAACCTTCTTATTTCTTTTATCCATATTTATCAATGCTCCTAGACTTTCAAATAGAAAAACACTTTTCGGCTTTGCTCGCAGAGCTGACGAAATCCAAAACTCTAAATGATTACGATTTTCAAATTTTGAAATAGGAACCTTTTCTATTTCTAGAGTAGTAAAAATTGGGTCGTAAATCGTCAAAGCTGTAATTCCAGCTTCGCCAAATTTCCTATAATATTCTATTGGTATTTTTTCATCTAAAATGACTGACTTGAATTCGTTCTTTTGCAAATAATTAGTGATGAAAGTAAGATTCTCTTTTAAGTCTAATTGAGTCAAATAAACGTATCTGACTCCTTCTAATTTCTTTCCAACTTCTTCAAATTTCCGAATACTCAAACAAGACATAAAATCAGCATGATGACTTTTCGTCGCAATCTTTGCCATATTGAGATACATCACCTGCTGAATTTCAACCAAATCTAAATCTACCGCCAAAATGAAATCTTGAAGATTCAAAGCTTTCAATGGTGAATGTCCCCGACTATCATAATTCAACAAAACTCTTTCTACTCTTAACTGTTCTTCTAACCTTGCTTTATGATGTAACGAAGCAATATACTTTTTCATATTATAATTATACTCTTGATACAAATTCAATAATTCACGAGTATTATTATAGACTTGATTATCTGCTTTTTGTTGGATGAGTTCACCTTCTAAAAAGTTAGACATCCGTTTTTCTTTTTTATTAAAATCAATCGGCATGCTAAAGGATGCTCCAAAACTTGCAAAGGATCGATCATACTCGTAAGTCCGAGTTCGCAAATTATAATTACCAAATAATTTTAAATTGGGAAGATTAACATTTGCTTCTTTATTCATGATCGCCTCTTTTTTTACATCGACCATCTTATTAATTAGTTGCTCGTAAATCGTATCGTTGAGCAATTTGTCTATATCAACATTCAAAATGGGAAATTTCCCAGCATCTAATTCTAAGCTATCTTGTTGAACCCTAGCAGTAAAAGTTTGATTGAATTTTTCATAAGTAACAAGTAATTCTTTGCTTTCTTCAATCTTCTTTTTTATATCCAAAACCTCTGTGTATTTCACATCATGGATGTAATACAAATCCGTCAAAATTTCCATCAAAGATTCTAAGTAAGGAATTCGTTGGTGCAATAATTCAATCTTTCGCTGATTGACAGCATGAATTATTTTATTATAAATGAAAGGATAATTACTATTTCTTCTTCTTAAGTCTGCTTCTAATTCATACATTTTCAATTCGTCTTCAACTGCTTTACTTTTTCTTCTTTTGTCAAAATAGCCATCGTTTAAAATGTCCCATTCTACTCCCCCTCGCCATCTTGATCCTGGCTCTAGAACTTCATCTGCTCGTTCTCCATTGTGAGTATATCTTGCCGAAAAACTAAGTCCAAAATCTTTCTCAATAGCTTTCATTTTTTCTTGCAATAACAACCCTTCCAAGCTATCCACTTCTGTAAAACCATACCCCAATAAATCAATCACTTGCTGCATGGCGACTTCGTCCGCAACAAGTTGATTATCAGCTGATTCTGTAAAATCCAACATCAAAATTGCCTTCTGATAAATGCTATCTTCCAATGCTTTGTTCAACGTTCTAGGTTGAGCAAATATGGTATTTACATTTACTCAAAAACAAACCCCAAAGAATAAAAAACTCCATGATTTTCTCATACACTATCTGCTCTTTTTGTTTCCAAAAATGCATTAAAAATACTTCGTCAAATATTTGACTTAGCTAATTTTTTTTGTATTTCACAGCTCTTGTAAAAGCTGTATTATTATCATGGTTAAGTCGGAAAGAAAAAATTTAATGGTTAATTGTGAATGGTTAACTGTTAATTTCGAGCACTATAAATTATAGTTATTTTCGTTATTAACAGTTAACTATTCACCGTTCACCATTATTAAAGAGTCATGTAAACGACTCCTCTTGGTACATTTTTGATGGTATTTCTAAAATCAAAAATGAAAGGCTGAGCAGAACTAATTGACATATAATTATCAATAGTATCTTCCTTAAATTCTTTATGTGGAACTGCTAAAACTATGCAGTCAAATTCATCTGTAGGATTCGCTGTCGTTTCTATTCCATACTCATGCATCACTTCCTCAGGAACAGCTTGTGGATCTTCAACCGTTACATTGATCCCCATACTTTTGAGATATTGTACCATTTCAGCAGCTTTAGAATTTCGAATATCTTGCACATCTTCCTTGAATGTGATACCTCGAACTAGGACTTTTGCATCCATATTTGCAATACCATCTTCGCGCAATTGTTTAGAAATTCGATTCGCAACATGTTGCGGCATATTATCATTTACTGATCTTGAAGCTGCAATCAATTTTGCATTCACTCCCAATTCATTCGCTTTGTGAACCAAATAATATGGATCAACTCCTATGCAATGACCGCCAACTAAACCAGGGTAGAACTTTAAGAAATTCCATTTCGTTCCTGCTGCATCCAACACATCTTGCGTTCTAATTCCTACTTTTTCAAAAATCATTGACAACTCATTCATCAATGCAATATTGACATCACGTTGAGTATTTTCAATAATTTTAGAAGCCTCTGCCACTTTGATTGAAGTCGCTGGATGAACTCCCGCTTCGATAATCATACTATAAATTTCAGCAATCACATCACAAGCTTCTTGATCACAACCTGAAACTACTTTTGTAATTTTTGTCAAAGTATGTTTTTTATCGCCTGGATTAATTCGCTCTGGCGAGTATCCTATCTTAAAATCAACACCTGCTTTCAAGCCTGATTTATTTTCCAAAATTGGTTGACAAACTTCTTCCGTACACCCTGGATATACTGTTGATTCAAAAACCACGTAATCTCCTTTTTTCAAAACAGTTGCCACCATCTGAGTTGCACTAATTAATGCATTTAAGTTTGGTTTTTTATTCGCATCAACTGGAGTCGGAACTGCCACGATATAAAATTTAGCTTCCGCCAAATCATTTACATTCGCAGTAAAGTTTATATGTCTATTTGAAAATGCACTTCTTGGTAATTCACCTTAAGGATCTTCATTTGCATTCATCATATTCACTCGATTCTGCTTAATGTCAAACCCGACACATTTTAATTTTCTAGCAAACTCAAGTGCAAGAGGTAACCCAACGTATCCTAATCCAATGACTGCCATTTGGGCATTATGAATTAATAAATCCGTAATTATTTTATGGGTTTTTCGCTTATTTGAAATGGTTGTTCCTGATACATTTGCATCAGGGTAAGCTTGATGTAAGTCTAGCATATTTAGTTATTTACATAAAAAAGTTAAAAAATTAAGGAAAAATAACGCGGGGGAAGGATGCTATTTAAACAATTGTTTAAAGTTTGGAATATCTATTCGTAGAAAAAATCATTTTTTTTGGAGAGCCCAAATTCAATGAATATTTTCGAAATTATTTGTTTCCAACATACTCTCTATTACCAATTCTATACCGAAATCTTATTTTGAAGTTATTTTTTGAAAAAAATTAAAAGAGTTCATCATACGAAAAAAGCGATGTCAGTAAACTTACCAACATCGCTTTTATTTTCTTATTTGTAAAGTGTAAAATTACACCACATCAAATAGTTCTTGTTCAGGAGAAAGAACTTTAATTATTTTCTCTCTTTTTATGTACGTAGGCTTTTTTTCCAGATTTACTTTTTATCGAATTCGCAACCGCATTTGCATCTTCGCTTGTATTGTATTTTGCGACACAAACCGAGTAATAATCTGAAAAATCAAATTCAACAATTTCTGCATTTGGATATCCAACACCTTTTAATCTATCTACTTCTGCTTGAGCATTCGCTTCACTTTTGAAAGCTCCAGCAATGACTAAATAGTCTCCTGAACTTTTAGGACTGCTTGAAATGACCTCTTCCACCTCATCATCATCATCTCCAATGATATCTTCTTCATCTCCTTCAAGAGGAATGACTTCATCGTCATCTGCGTCTTCATCAGAAGTAATGGAACCTCTGGCATCATTGTGTTCGTCAGTAGGTTCGTCGTCATCTTCCTCGATGTCTTCGACAGGTTTATCATCTTCTTTATCTGCGCTAATGTCATTTGCATGAATAATAGCTGGAGGTTTTTTTGCACAGGATTCTGCTTGAGTTGCCATGTACGTTAGTCCTAAAATGATAGCTAAGGCAAGGATGAAATAAGTTACTGTTTTTCCCATGGGTTGTTATTTTTAGTGTTAATCTTAAGAGTATGTTCTATAATCTAGTAAATCTATAGATTATTTTTTGAAATGCAAAGGGTATTTTTTTCTACTCACAAGATGGCTTGAAGCCACCCTGTGAGTATAGTAAATGCGAATACTTCTAAAATTTATTATTATTAATATTAGAAACTAAGTTGTCCTGCCCCCGCTTTCACCTTTGTTTCCACCACAACCAAAGTTCCATCTACCACAAAATGAACCAAAGTTCGTACTTTCCCATTTTTAAAAATTACTTGCAACGCAGTTTTACAAAGGTGAATCCAAGCTGTCATTCTCAACGCTTCGTTTTTATATTGTTTTGCTTTACCAACAAAATCACTATTTTGAATAATGACCAATCCTTGATCAGTTTCAATCACAAAATCAATTTCAGTTTCAAATAATCTTTTTTGGTAAAAATGTCGAACTGTATATTTCCTATATATTTTTTTGATAGAAAAATTTTCATTCAAATACTCAAAAAATTTCTGAGAATATTCTAACACCGCAGTTTCAGTAATCGTTTCTGTCAATTCATATCGTTGCAAAAATCCACTAGCCATATCCCATCTCAATTGATTTTCATATTCCAAATAATCTGCAATTAAAAAGTCTTTAGTCATTTTCAACAAAGAATAAGTATCCGTATCTTCTGTGATTTGGAAGGCAGAACCATAGTTCGTTATCGCTCCAGATTTTCCAACAAAATCATTTATCTGTTCTTTCGTCAAATCAATATGATAACTTTTATGTTCTCGATTTCCTTGCCTTTCATCCAAAAACAAAATCTTCTCTTCCTTAGGTTCGGAATGTGTAAAATCTTTTGGGAATGCTTGAACCCAAGTTTCTTTGTATAAGATATCACCCCACTCCCATTGTGTTTCTCCAGAGTTTTCGTCTAAGGCTGGTACTTTTTCATTACCTTCATGCCACACTCGATTGAGCCACAACGTTGGTTTTTTCCGAGTTGGAAAAACCAAATAATCTCGTGCTCTAGTCACTCCGACATACATCAATCTAGCCTCTTCCTGCAATGCCTGTTCCCTAGCCACTTTACTCACATCACTCACTTCTAATCTTTCCGCAAGAGCTGTTCCTCCACTCTGATCAGAGTATGGATTAATCCAAAATCGCAACCAACGCCCTGCTAAAATATTTTCCAAATCAATTTTTTCAGATTCTGAAACGATATGCATTCCAAACACATCACTCCTCAACCTACCTTCTAAACTATGACAAATCACCATTGGCCATTCCAATCCTTTACTCCGATGATAAGTCAATATGTTCACCGCATCACTCCCCTCGCCTGAACCTTGTACATCTTTTTCATTGTTTTCTAAATCATTTAAATACAATAAAAATCCACCAAGGGAAGCCGCCGTGTGCAATCGATTACATGCTGCTTCATATTGCAACGCAAATCGACGCATCACATCTACATTATCCAACCGTTGTTCAACTTTCCCCCAGCGAGCAATGATTCGACGCAAATCCAAATCTTCTAAAACGACATCTAATAATTCAGCACTACTCAATTCGACAGTCGTTCGACGCAGCTCATTTAATTTTTCAATATAGAAATCTTCCTCTGCCCAACGTTTATTGGAATTTTCTCTTTCATCTAAAAAGTTCAAACGATCCTCAATAATTTCTTCGATGTGTTTACCTGAAGCCAATTTTAAAATTTCGGCAATCGAAAGAGAATCATTTTTATTCAACATATATTTTAAGCAAGCCAAAATCAATTTTGACTCCGCTGTTGAGAGTAACCCTGTTCGAGCAATTGCTGCTTTCAAACCTGAACGATGCAACGATTCTGCAACTGCTTGACACTCTGCATTTGAACGACAAAGAATTGCAACATCGCCAGGTTGCATTTTTCGCCAAGCTTCACCATCCTTCGGAGCGACCAAAGGCTCTTTTTCTAACAATACTCTTACAGATTCTGCAATACAGTTTTCCATCCAAGGTTTACCAGGCAATCGGTTGCCTTCAATATCAGCTTCAAAATGCCAATGTTGAATCGCATCACCTGCTTCGATAGGTTCGCTATTTTTATTTTTGCTATCAGCTGTCGCTATTTTAGTTCGCTTAGGTTTAAGGACGACTTGACTTTCTGGAATGTGTGAAAATGATTTGGTAAAAATTGCATTCGTCGCATTCACTATATCTTCTCGGGATCGCCAAGAATATTCTTGAATATCCTCTGGTTTTACGCCACCTGCTTCCTCCATGATCGCTTGCATCAATTTTGGATCAGCTCCTCGAAATCCATAAATTGATTGCTTCGGATCACCTACCCAAACTGAGTGTTTGGCTATTTCAGAAAGTTTTAAAAAAATCTCCAACTGAATCGGACTTGTATCTTGAAACTCATCGACCATCAATAAATCCAACTCACTTCTCAACACTTCTTTCACATTTGGATGGTCAAGCAATCGCTTCACCTGAATTTCCATATCGATATAATCAATCAGTCCACGTTGCTTCTTGTAGGCTTCATATTCTCGAATCGCTTCGATTGCTATGTCAAAAATCTGATGAATAAATTGTTCGATATCTTGATGAAATTGAGGAAAGGTATCATGCGCTCGGGCGAGTTCCTGCAAGTCTTGAATATCATCTTTACTTTTTGCGCCTACTTTTAATTTGGAAATTTTCACCCACTTGTGCCAATCCAAATTGCCACGCATATTTAATTCATTGCGAAATGCTTTTAAGGTCTCAAGACCTCCGCGAGTAACTTTTGTTTCGTCTGGATTATTTTCTAAACAATCAATCGCTTCATTCATTTCTTTTTGCAAATCAGCATATGCTTTCAATGGATCTTTAGTTGATTTTTCTCCTAAAAATGCAGCGAAGGTTTCAAATGATTTGACTTTACTTTTTTCTAAAACTTCTATAGAAAAATCATTGGAGCGAGCAACATCAGTCAACTGTTTTACCTTTGTTCTCCAGTCATATTCTCCTTTTTTATTGAGTCCTAAAATATTGGTGTAGCGATCCATTTTTTCCATTCGCTCCAAATTCAAAACCGTCGCCATACTTTTATTGAACATCACTTGCTGATCTTCATCTGCTATAATATCGACCTCTGGCGAGACTCCTGCCTCAAATGCAAATCGTCGCAACAACTTTACTCCTAAACCATGAACTGTTCCAATCAATGCATTGGTCAATTCATCAGCTTGCTCCGTCAGTCCCTCTTCGAGTAATCGCACTCGCACTCGTTCTTGCAATTCTGCTGCTGCTTTTTTGGTAAATGTCGTAGCAATAATTCCACTAGCTCGAACTCCACCTTTGAGTAATTCGACCATTTCGGAAGTCAAACGATACGTTTTTCCCGAACCTGCACCAGCAGAAATAATTTTAATATTTAACTTCATTGAGACCCGTTTTTTGAACGGGTGAAATTACGAAAAAAGGAGGGAGTTTTTGCCGTAGATTTTTTAAGATTATTATGATACTTTATGATTTCCCCAAAACATGTAAAAGAAAATCTTAAAAATCATATAGATCATAATAGTCTGTGGCAAAAAAAAAATAAAATTTATTTTCCATCGGCTGCGCTGATTACTTTTCCTGTGTCTAGGATGCGGATTTCGACTCTTCGATTAAGTGCTTGATCTTTCTCATTTCTGGCTTCGGGGAAAACCATTTGTGAATTATTGTATCCTTTGTAAGTGAGTCGTTCTTCTGTAATATTATTTTCTAATAAAAAATCATAGATAACTTTTGCTCGATTGCCTGAAAGATCTTTTTCCCATTTCTTAAGTTGGGCTTCAGTTCGAAAAGGAGCATTGATGTGTCCTGCAATTTCGATTTTTATGGCAGGATTGAGTTCCATAAATTTAAGCACTTTGGGTAATTCTGGTTTTGACCTAGGCAATAAAATCGCTTTATTCCCAACGTAATATAAATTTTTGATGGACACTTTCTCACCTACTTCGATTGGTAAAAGAGGAATCGACATGATGACTGTATTCTTTTTTGCCTTAACCATTTGTGTATCAAAAAAATAATCTTTTTTATAAATATCAACTCCTATAACGGTATTTTCTACAACTGATTTTTCGAAAGAACCATCGGCCTCTGTCTCCAAAGAATCTTTGTGACTTTTGGTATGAAAAATAACTTTGGCTTGCACGCCTTCGCCCGTTTTTTTATCTACCACTTTTCCTTTGACAATGGACATTTTATTTTTTTTATAAAAACTGACTACAGCTCTTCGATTTTGCTGTCGTCCATAATCGGAGACATTTTCAGCAATTGGTTTTGCTTCACCAAAAACGGAAGTAGATATTTTTTCAGGAGAAAATGGTTGTTGTGATAAAAAATCTTGGACAGCATTGCTTCGTCTTCGAGAGAGGGCTAAATTATTTTCATCGGTTCCAACATGATCAGTATGAGCTTCGATGTGAACAAAAATATTCGGTTGATTTCCACAACTATCAATCATGGACAACAAAGCGTTTTCAGAATCGGAAGTAATGTCATGTTTTCCAAAATCAAAATACACCCGTTCTTGTAACAAGAGATTTACGGAGTCAAAAGGTGAGCTTTGAGCTATCGCTACTTTTCCAATAAAAATAAAAAGGAGAGAGATTAAGATTCTTTGAATTGACATAAATTCCGTTGATATGTTTGAAAAAAAGTTAGAATGGTTTTCTCTTTTTGCAAAAACATAATGTACAAATTTTAAAAAGGAACAGAACCGTTCTTTCAAATGTCAAAAAACATTTAGTGAAGCTGCACTATTTTCCCATCCAAAGTTCGAATGATTGCTTCTAAATGAATGCGATCTCCTTGTTCAACAATTAAATTTACTCCTAATTTCCCAAGTTGATTTTTGATAAATACTGGGTTGGGATGAATTGCTTTGAACGACAAAACTTCACCTGCTTGTGGAAGTGTTTTGGATGGATGAATTGTTTCTCCCCAATTTAAAAAGAAAGGCATTATACCATTTTCATTTTCCAAAATTGGTTCTGTCAATTGCCATTTTAAAATATTTCCATTAGGTTGAGTTCGAGTTCCACTTTCGATTTTGCCTAATGGAATTTGGTTTTCGTTGGCTAATTTTTCTAGTTCAAACAAGTTTGAATTTCCTGCAGCCCAAGTCCATAATTGAGGTTGAGTAGCTTGATCTGTTTTCATCCAAAGTGGTTTTGGAACATCAGGTTGAGTTGGATCAGGTGCAATAACTTCGAAGTAAATATCCCCAAAAGCTAAGAGTGCATTGTGAGTTCCTCGTCCTTTGTGCTGTCCTCCGATGATGGGTCGGATGCCTAGTAATTTTTCAATTACGTCCATTCCTAATTCTAAAGTTGGTGCTGCGAAAATGAGATGATCTATATTTGGAAGCATTTTTTATTAATGGTTAATTGTGAGTGGTGAACGATCACTAGATAAAAAATTAAGTATCATTTGAAGCTAGTTTTTAAAAAATGGCTATTAGTCTGTTTTTACTAATAGCCATTTTAATTTCAATAAATTTTCAGAAGACGAAAATTTACTCCTTGGTTCCTCCTTTTAACTCATCAGTTTTTTCTTCGATGATACCTAAAGCTTTCGCTCGTATTTCCCATCTTTGTCGAGCCAACTTTTGCATATCTTCCGTTCCATCAAACTCATCAACGATTTCCAAACCAAGTAAAGTTTCGATTACATCTTCCAAGGAGGCGATTCCAGCCATTCCACCAAAACTATCAATGACGAGAGAAATATGTTCTCTTTTTTCCATAAATCGGTTGAATAATTCTGGGATTGGAAATTCCTCGTTGACGACTATCAATTCACGTTTAATGCTACTCAAAGGAGCATCATCCTTATCCTCAATCAAGGCTGCCAACAAATGGTCTTTAAGAAAATAACCTGTAATATGATCTTTTGATTTTTGAAAAAGTGGCACTCTTGAGAAGCGTAAATTTTTATTATTTTCATAAAAATCTCGGATGGTCGTGCTTTCTTCTGCAGCAACTACGACGGTTCGAGGAGTCATAACATCCTTCGCTAAAACTTTATTAAAACCTAATAAATTTCGAATAATTTTAGATTCGTTCTTTTTGAGTTCGCCACCTTTTTCTGCAATATTGGTCATGGCTGTAAAGTCAGCCCGGCTCAAGACACTCTTTCCTTTTTCTTTTTTCAAAGCCTTAGTTATCAATTGGCTAACCCAAACGATTGGAGCTAAAACGAACAAAATAAAGTTGAGAGATTTAACGGTAAAAGGAGCTAACTCTCTCCAATAATTTGCTCCAATAGTTTTTGGAATTATTTCAGACAAAATCAAAATTGCCAAAGTCATAGCCACAGGTACAACTACTCCAGTCATCATTTCATTCCCTGGCCAAACTTTAGTTGCAGATGCTCCAACTCCAATTGCTCCAGCGGTATGGGCGATCGTATTAAGTGTCAAAATTGCTGCTAAAGGCCGATCAATATTCTTTTTAAATTCTTGAAGCGTCTTTCCTATTGCACCACCTTCTTGTAATTTCACTTCTGCAAAGGCAGGTGAAATACTCAATAGTACAGCTTCCCAAACGGAACATAAAAAAGAAAAAACAATAGAAATGGCGAACCAAAGAATTAATAAGGAGATACCTTCCATTTTTGTGTTTTGAATTGAAAAAAAAATTATAAGTGCAAAAGTAACAAAAAAAGCCTTTGCCAAATAATTTCATGACAAAGACTCTAATGTAATTAACACACGCTCTTTCTTTTCTTTAGGTTTTAATTCGTGAAATCATTTGGTAAAATAGAGACTCCTAAACTTGGGGTAATTAGTTAGGAGCCTCTAACTGTACATTCGTCTAAGACAAGGGGGCAGTTTTCTGTATACTGAGGATAGAGGCGCTGTTTTAGATCTCTTAGACGTGTCAGCTTCTTGGGGGTTTAAGGGTTTGTTTGACTTTTGTTATCATTTGGTAATCCAAACATAAGACAGAAAGTTAATGTTTCTATACTTTGGAA
This sequence comes from uncultured Saprospiraceae bacterium, assembly GCA_905480595.1. Classification (GTDB taxonomy): domain Bacteria; phylum Bacteroidota; class Bacteroidia; order Chitinophagales; family Saprospiraceae; genus CAJQQY01. The sequence goes on from CAJQQY010000504.1 coordinate 29,499, forward strand.
TAACAATACTAATCATCCTTACATCAATTTATATTAACAAAAAAATACATAAATAACTGACTATCAAATAATTAAGATTTATAATTTTTATCTTTTTTTATGGTCTTTAATATAATCTAAAATTGATTTAATTTCTCCATAATTTCCAAAGCTTCTAGATTTTTTTGTTTTAATTGGTTCCTTAAAGCGTGCTTAATGATCCATTTTCGTTGAGATGAAGGATTTTGATTAGCCCATCTTTTTAAGACTTCAATACCTATAGAAAAATTATCTTTTAAAATATCATTCAAATTATTCGCGACAGATTTTTGAACATATTTAGAAGGATCATCTTTTAGATTTTCGAGTATGGGCAAAATAGGACTTGGGTCATCGATAAAAATTTGCAACTTAGTTGCCCATGGTAATTTTGGTCTACAGCCTTCAGAGGCTAATCTTCGAACATGTTTGTTTTTATTTTTTGACCATTGAAGCATTTTTTTCATGGTCCGATTTGGATATTTTTTAATGAATGGTCGAATGGTGTATTCCCCTGTGTTGCGCTTGGTAATTTCTTCAATCGCTTTCATGGAAATATTAAAATCATCTAATCCATATTTTTCTACAAATTTAGCGATAGGCATGATCCAATATCCTTCCGTAAACATGCCGGTTTCTTTTTCATTTTCTTCTTCTAAAATTTGTTCAAGAATATTCCAACTACTTTCAAAGTCTTTAGAAATGTACTGTTGCAAAAAATCACAAAGAAGTTCTACTCGATCTTTAAGTTCGAGCGGTGTGACGCCTTTTTTTACTTTTTGAACAAATTGTCTTTTATTAAAATCAGGATGGATTGGTTGAATCTTATTCGCTAGCATTTTTGCCAACTCTTTATCAAACCAAAGTTTTAGTTGTTTGTAAGCCATGTTTTTAAAGGTGAATGTTTAATTTTTTGACGATGTTAATTGTGAATTTAGGGGTTAATTTTTTTATACAAAAATAACCTAAGGCGAAGAGACATTAACTGTTCAACGTTCACAATTAACCGTTAAAAAAGTTATTTGCCTTTTCCTTGAAGAAGGACGAGGCCTGTGTAGAAAAGGATTTTGAAGTCTAGGGCAAGCGACATATTTTCGATGTAGAGGATATCGAATTTTAATCTTTGCAACATTTCTTTTACGTTGGACGCATAGCCATATTTGACTTGTCCCCAGGAAGTGATACCAGGACGTACTTTAAGCAAGTGTCGATAATGTGGTGCTTCTTTCATGATCAAATCAATATAATGTTGTCGTTCAGGTCTTGGCCCAACGAGCGACATATCTCCAATGAGAACATTCCAAAATTGAGGGATTTCATCTAGCCTCCATTTTCTCATTACTTTTCCCCAAGGAGTAACTCGATTGTCATGATCGTGAGAAAGTTGTGGGCCTTGGGATTCTGCATCAACTCGCATGGAACGAAACTTATAGATAAAAAAAGGTTTTCCATTAATTCCAATTCGTTCTTGCAAAAACATTATTGGTCCATCGGAGGAAAGTCTAACTCGAATTACTACATAAATAACGACAGGCAATAAAATAACCATCGTCACTAAACTGACCGTTATGTCAATAATTCTTTTGATGAAAAATTGCCACCGTGGCATCAAATATTGTTTGATTTCAATAAGAACTGCTCCGTAGACGTGGTTCATTTTTACTGTTCCAAGCATGATATCGTACATGTCAGGAATGATCTTTACCAATATTTTTTCAGAAAATTCATAAAGGACATCTAGTATTTCTTTTACTCGATTATGTTCTGAAGTTTCAATGGCGATAATGACTTCTTCGATTTCACTATCGCTGAGGACATTTTGTAGGTCTTTTATTTTTCCTAATTTAGGAAGATGTGCAGACAGCTCATTTTTGCTTTTTCCATTACTGTCAATAAAACCGATAAAATTATATCCTAATCCTTTTTCTCTAGATGTGATTTCATCGTAAAGTTCAAGAGCATTTTGATTTCCACCGATGACTAAGGTTCGATAAGTGACTAAACCACTTTTTAATCTGCGACTTGCCCTAGTCAATAAAATCATTCGGAGAAGAACTGTAAACCCAAAATGCAGAAATAATAATGTAAAAAATGAATTATAATAAGTTTTATAATCTTTTACAAAGTCATCTAAAATCAATGTGAAAAATAAAAACAAAACTCCAAAAAATGCTAAGAAAAATGTCCTCGTAAATGTGGCCAATCGAGACATTCGATAGACATCATTATACTGATCGAAAATGGAATAAAACAATACCCAACAAATCGGAATAATGATGATCCCCAACCAAAAATTTTCATCTTGAAAAATAGTCGCATCAACTGGAGCACCCTCTACTTTTTTTCTATACACATAAAAGCACGCCCACGCCAGCATTGCCGTCAAAAAGTCGGCAAGCCCATAAAAAAACATGTCTAAGCGTCGCTGTTGCTTCATTTATATATAAAGTAGTTTCTTTCTATTCTGGTTTTAATTATCTGGAAATTCCATCACCTTGATGTTATCAATAAGGTACGTTGAAGTCGTTTGTCCTTCCGGAAGCTGTGCCCCAAAAAGAATTCTAAACCTCTTAAATGTAGAACCATATTGAATTAATTGGTTGGTCAAATCAATATAAACTTTATTCCAATTTGATTGCGGGTTAAGAGCAATAAAATATGATAATGCTGGTGTTGGATTGTTATCAGTATAACCAAGTAAAGCAACTTGAAGAATACCTTCAGTTTTATAGTGCATTTCCAAAAAAGCTACATCGCCTAATGTTGGTAATTCCATATCACTTGAAGTCGCTACTTCCATTTTTGGATTATTTTCATCTAAAACAAATCCAATAGAACTTCCTTCAAAACCTCCTTCTTGTGGCGAAAAAAAATCTGTGCTGACCATTAGAGTCGTATCGAGCACCAAATCCAAAGAGTTAGTACCTTCAAAATCTGCTTCAAAATGAAAAATCACTCGTGGATCGTACTGAGTGGATGGTTGAATAGTATCAACTTCTCCTATTGCTAAATCAACTGATGTCTCATATCGAGTCATGAATTTATAAATATTAGGAGTTGCTTTAATTCCATTTTCCAGAACCCCTGGCTCAATGATCAATTCTGTATTTCCTTCCGCAATAATCGGAAAAGTAGCAGGTAACTGATACACACCTAAGAAATCTCCTGTCTCAGCTGAACTAATCCATGCATCTCTAATTTCCTGTTTGTCTGTTCCTTGATCTCCATTTGTAGTAATCGTAAATGGTTTGAGGTGAACATAGGAAGGAATTGGTTCCTTGTCCAAATCACAGCTTCCAATAAAAAACAATACAGTTACAAATAAGTAAAGCTCTATTTTTTTCATAATCTTTTTTTTAAGAGGTAGATAATTTGAATTATCTATCTCCATTTTTTTCAATAGTTTTAATAATCTCATGAGCCATTTTCAAAGCTCGATAACCATCGTCAATACTGACTTTTGGTTTTTTATTTTGCAATATACTTTCTGCGAATGTTTCTAATTCATATTGAATCGCATTGACTGGTTCCGTCTGAGGCATATCAATGTGAATGTGTTTTTTTCCCTTCGGCGTTTGTAAATCCATCAAGTTTGCATCCTTTGGAAGATCAGGCGAACCTTCATCGTATAGTCGAATAACTTGGGTGTTTTTTTCTAAAAAATCTAAACTGATATATGCATCTGGTTGGAACAATCTGACCTTCCTCATCTGTTTCATAGAAATTCTACTTGCAGTCAAATTTGCCACACAACCATTCTCAAATTCCAACCGAACATTTGCAATATCAGGCGTATCACTTACTACACTTACTCCGCTTGCATGAACTCCTTTCACTTCCGAATCTACCAAACTCAATACAATATCCAAATCATGAATCATCAAATCCAAGATCACAGATACATCTGTTCCCCTCGGATTAAAAACTGCCAACCGATGTGCTTCAATAAACATAGGCGACAATTTGGTATTTTCTAAAGCTAATAAAGCTGGATTAAATCTTTCAACATGACCAACTTGAACTTTTACGCCACGTTCTTTGCAAGCTGCCAAAAGCGTTTCCGCTTCTTCAACAGTATTACATAAAGGTTTTTCTATAAAAACGTGCTTACCATGCTGAATGGCTAGTAAGGCTAGTTCAAAATGCGTAATAGTTGGAGTTACAATATCTACCACATCAACTACATTTAGCAATTCTTCTACCTTTTCAAATCTTTTAATGCCTTGGTTTTCAATCACTTGTGCCGCGTTATCATCATTCGGATCAAAAAATCCAACTAACTCAAAACAATCAGTTTGCTGAATACACTTCACATGGATTTTTCCTAAATGACCAACACCCAACACTCCAATTTTTAGCATGTTTGTTATTTTTATTATTTCTTTGACAAAGTTTAGTTTTCTAAAATCAAAAAAAAATTGTCATAGAAAGTATTTATAAAATTAAGAACGCTCTAATTATTAAATCTGCGTCTTAATAAAGTCAGCTTATCTACATTTTTTGGGAAAAAGATATTTCTAAATGGGCGGTAAAATTACCAATAGTATTCTAAAATAAGGAACGGTATAAAGATAGTTTTGTAGAAAAAAAGTAGCTCTTAAACTTAATAAAAATGAATATCCAATATTCAAATAGCTAAAAAAAATAGGTTGAATGGAATCCCACTCAACCTATTTTTTATTTTTTCAAAAAAGAAAAATTACATTCCTCCGCTATTCATTGCAGTCATGTACATTTCATTGAAATAACTAAATAATTGCTCTAAAGCATTCATTTTTTTATTCGTGAAATTAAGTTTAAACACAGAGTCATAGCTTCCTTTGATTTTTTTATTAGTTGACATCACCATGCTTTCAAAACTTTGCTTACTAACATTAATCATTTTTTCAGCCATTTTATCATTCATACCTTCTTCTTTAGCATAAGCAGAAGCAGCATTCAATGTTGTAGGAATATCCCAGAAAAATGCTCCACCACTTTCTTTCATCAACTTTTGCTGATCTTTAGTCATTCGTTCTTTTTTAGAATACCCATCTTTAAGTTTACCTGTAGCCATTTCAGTATTATTCGTAATAAACAAAATTCCGTCTTTCATAGAAAGATACATATCCATTGGTAAATCATCCATCGGAACAGCTACTTTGAAAGCATCTCCAACTTTTGTCAAAGCTCCTGCATCAACTCCCATTTGAACGATTTTTTTCAAATCCGCTTCTCTTCCATAAGACATCATAGCAAGTACTTCTGGCAACATTTGTTGAGCTTCTACTTCCACTTTATTAAAGTCATCATCGTACTGAGTTTTCTTAACTGTAAACTCACGCATTCCAGTTACAGCAAAAACCATATCCCCTGAAATGATTTCGTATAATCCTTTAGCATCCATTTCTAATCCCATAGAATTCACTGCACCTAAAGCCATTCCTTCCATTGCCTCTCGAGTCATTCCCATTTCTTTAATCATTGGATCAAACATCTCAAACATTCCATTCGCAAGATTTTCCGTTTTCATTGCTATAGAAAAATAGCCCATCAGATTATCTTTTGGTAAATACTTGAAGAAGTTTTTATTCAAGTCTCCTTCCGTCATTTTAGCAAGTAAATCTGTTGCTTTTTGATTCATAAACATTTTAGAATCCATCACAACAGCGCCATCATTAAAATTCAATTCTAACAAATAATCAGAATCCTTGTACAATTCTTTCATTGATGCCATCATTGTCTCCATTCCAGGTACGCCAGCCATTTCATTGCCCGCCATTTGCATATCGATCACCCAATTGTAATCCATCCACAT
>CAJQQY010000505.1 GCA_905480595.1 uncultured Saprospiraceae bacterium
CCTACGACATCTCCCATTGTCATTAATTCTTCATGATCTACTTTTTCTAAAAACTCAGCATAGTCAGCTCCTCCAGATTCAAAAGCAACTCCAAGATTAGTTTCGTTATAAGTGATATAGCCTCCAAGTTGAATTCCATCAACGGTCATATCCATAAAGCTCCAAACAGCATCATCACAATCACCAGTCACACAAGCTCCTGCAGCTGCCCCCGCATTTATTCCAAAACGAATAATTGATATGACAAAATCTAAGGTTAGGTTATATGCTCCAAATGCATATTCATTTACGAAGTAATCATTAGTTGCCACATTCGGGGCTGGCTGATCTTCATCTACGATAGCATCAATGATATCATCAATTCCTGGTACTTGCCCGATAGTAGCTTGGACTACATCCGTTGCGATTCCTGTAAGTCCATTATTACCCTCTATTCTCCCTTTGATTTCACCAGTACCTCCCCAAAATGAAATGAAATTGTTTGAACGACTTGGGTTGTCAGGATTGAGTTGAATAGCTATACCTTGCTGAGCACCTTGCACTCTTAATGGATAGGCTAAATATTCAGATTGAGAAGAGGTAGGCATTTCTGCATCTATGACAACTAGATTATTATGTTTCGTGAAACCATCAACTTCTAATGTACCTGAAAGCGAAGTTGGGCTATTTGACGTAACGGTTAAACTGTTGTTTAGTGTACTTGTTCCGTCTACATTTAAAGAACCAGATAAGTTAGTTGCTGCATTTTGAGTTACGTTCACATTATTATTGAAATTACTGATGCCATCTACGTTTAATAGATTCAGATTGGTATTTTGATAAACAGTAAGATTTTGAAATTCACCATCCGTAAAAAAAGCGGTACCTTCGACATATAAGTCTCCAGTTAGTGTAGTGGTTTCTCCATTATTAACATTTAGTGTATTATTAAGATTGGTTGCCCCATCTACATCTAGGGTAGAGGTTGCTACGATTTCACGGTGCTTGACATAAGGAATATAGGTCAATGATTGTTCGCTAAATGGAACGAATCCATTTCCATCTTCTAGGTCGATTTCGACTATAAGTGTTTTTTCATCGCTCCAATAAATTTGATTGAACTGGTTAGCTATACCTCCACTTACTTCGCCCTGTCCAATCATCAAATTGATCATTCCAAAAGGATCAGTTTCGGTTTTATGCACTTCTTGATATTCATCAATTCCATTATTATTGATGATCGTAAATCTTACTTCCAAGCTTGCATTTGGAAGGTTGTTCGCAGGTATATCAACACCAGGAATCTCTTGGGGATTATTATCAATAATTACAGCTTGATAGGAGATGCCATCTATTTGTGCACTTACAGAAAAAGTAAAAAATATAAAAAGAAGGAAGAAAAATATTTTATTATTCATGATACATTAATTTTTAATTTAGAATAGGGTCGTGTTTCTTTTATTTTTAAAATGGACAATAAACGTTTGTGATGTTAATTAAAAAACCGATGCTAAATTGATGTGCCAGTAATTTTAAATGTTCATTATCATTGCCTGAACCTTGTGAGTTAAGAAGAGAATATCCAAACTGATACTGAAAGCAAATAGCAGACTTTCTGGATAATTCATAACTAACAAGTGGCCCTGCCCAAATCATAAGATTCAAAGAATTATATTCATCCGAATTACGGATATCATAAGTTTGATTATTGATTACTTGAGTACCTCTGATAAGATACTCTGCGCCAATATTTCCAGAGAAGGAGATGGAAAAATCCTGAGCCTCCAGAAATTTAATATCTAGTCCCGTTCGCAAACTGGCATAGGTCAAATCCCATTCAAAGAAATTATTTAAGACAGGATCACTTCCTATTGCACCGTAATTATTCCAGCTTGCACCATAGGTGAAGAAAAGGCTACCACGATTCATGAGATATCGATTCCCAATACCGAAATGGAATTTTCCAACTGATTGTAAATTATCTAAAGAAACTCCCTCGGAGTTTTTGTAATTAAAATTTGAAAGGGTCGAACCAGTTTTAAGAAATAGCTGCTGAGCATTCGTCAACTGAATCCCTGCCATAAAAAGTAGGAGAGTAAGTAATGTTGTTCTCATTTGTATCGTATTAGTTTTGCTGCAAATGTCTGGGAACGCATTTGCCCTCTAAGCACATATGTACCTATCGGAAGATTATGAAATTGGAATGTTAGATTTTCACTCGGAGCAAATTTTTCTTGATATAGCTGCTGTCCGATGATATTGTGAAGGGTTATTATGATTTCGTCAATTAAGACTTCTTCAAATTCTAAGTTGATGGTTTCATCGAAAGGGTTGGGGTAGATGAAAACATCTATTGTAGTATCAAATCCACTATTAATTAGTGCTGCTTTTATTGGTTGTAAAAAACCTTGTCTAAGTTGATGATTGTTCGCATTGTAAGTGTTTATTACACTTGCTTGGCCAATAGATTGTTGAAGAAAATAACTTTTGTTATTGGCATAAATAAATTCAGAGCTTCCATGTATGCCTAGAGTTTGTTTCATCATGCCTTGTCCAGAACTTGATCCACAGAAGAAAAAAATAAATATTAATATAGAGTAACCTTTCATGATAGTATATTTTGGTAGAACTATGAAATTCAAATCCATATATACTGGACCTTAAAAAGGTTACCCATTAAATGTGAAAAAAAATATAAAAAGTAGATTTTTTTGGAATGAAGGCTTTTATAGAGGAGAAAAAATAACTTGTTTGATAACCTGAATTAGAATTTTATCATCAAAATAGTAGGTGTGATAAAAGGGAGAAAAAAATAAAAATAGGGAAAACCGAAGTATGTTTTTTCATCAAAAAGACCCGTTTTTAGAGCTTTTTGATGAAAAAATTAGAATTACTTAGTCTGCAACAAAGGTAATTAAACGAATCACGACAAATAGAAAAGTCCCGTTTGATCAACGCACCGTTCAACAAAAAGCATGAGTTATTATTATCGATAAATTTCCACCACAGTTTGCTGTGCATTTTTTGATGCTCGATACATACCCTCACAATTAAAAGGCATTTCGATATTTCCATCTTTATCCATAGCTACTAATCCACCATCACCACCAATCTCAGTTAATCGATCCATGATAGACTCATTCACAGCATCTTTCAAATTCAATCCTTTGTATTCCATTCGGCTAGAAACATCATATGCAGTTACTGCTCTCATTAAATATTCCCCACTTCCTGTACAAGAAATCGCACAAGTTTTATTATTGGCGTAAGTACCTAAACCGATGAGTGCGCTATCTCCAATTCTACCAAATTTTTTATTCGTCATACCTCCGGTAGAGGTTCCTGCGGCAAGGTTGCCATCTTTATCCAAAGCAACTGCCCCAACTGTTCCTAGATATTTTTTTTCCTTTTTGGAGTGATCTAATTGGAAATTATCAGTTCCTTTTATTTTTTGCCATTGGTCATATCTATATTGGTCAAAAAAGTATTCGTCAGATTCGAATTCAATTTCGAATTGCTTGGCAAATTCAGCTGCCCCTTCTCCCATCAATAAAATATGATCTGAATGATGCAAAACTTTTGTCGCTAGGGAAATTGGATTTTTTAAATTCCGAACTGCAGCAACAGCTCCTGCATGAAGGGTTTTTCCATCCATGATACTTGCGTCCATTTCGTGTTGCCCTTTGGCATTAAAAACGGCACCTCTTCCAGCATTAAATAATGGGCTGTTTTCCAATTCAATTATTGCAGCTTCAACAGCTTCCATAGCTGTTTTTCCATTTTCCAAACAATCATATCCAGCTTGGAGTGCTTTTTCCAAAGCTGCTTTATAATTGTTTTCTTTTTCAGGAGTCATTTCTGATTTGAGAATAGTTCCTGCTCCTCCGTGGATGGCAATTCCGAAATTATGAGTACTCATTGTTTCTATTTTTTGGCAAAAGTAATCTAAGTTTTTAAAAATAATATTGTTTAAAAAACAATTCTAGAAGTCGAATTACTCTTTTATTTTTAATTTTACCAATTCAAATTCCCATTCTTTTCTTTCGATGATTAGCATTTCTTTATTAGAAATCTTTCCTGCGCCTAAAGGATAAAATTTTTGAAATTTTTCTTCCGAGCTTGGAAAAAGAGATGCAGTTATAAAATTCCCATCATGATTCAATCGGGCAACTGTAACATGTGCTTTCCTATTAAAAAGCTTATTCGTTTTGGTAATTTTTCCATATCCAGGATAGTTTAAATTATCAGGATGATCATTAAAAATAAAATAAAAATCATCACCATCTTGATGAGCATAAAAAGTAGTAGGTTCATAAATTTTGCCACCGCCACCATGTTTAGGTATTTTTTTGACCCAAACAATATTTCCTTCTTGGTCAACTTCGCTAATGAGTAAACTTTTATGATAATACCTTTTATATTCTCGTTTACTTGACCCTGAACCTTTGCTATGATCATCACTATAATTTTCTTCTCCTACTACCAAAAAATTATTATTGGATTTTCGAAAAATCTTTTTGATAGTTGCATTTCTTAATCCTGGGTTTTTCTTAGGATTTTGCTTTTTAGAATTTTGTTTCAATATTTTTTCAGAAAAAGGAGTCAGTTTAACATTTAATTCAAATGGATCATTCAGCTTGGTACTTTTGATGAAAACCATTCCATCCTCTTTATTTTTTTTATGGCTATAGTAGCCTAACACAACTGGATTCTGCTCATGATCTAATTGGATTTCCATGCATTTGATTTTATTTTTATCATTTTCTCTTAATTTTATCCAATCATTGTAACTGTCATTCATAGCAATCATATATGAATTACTGATAAGAAAAAAACTATCTCCATTATTACTCACTACTGCTTTTGTAGAACCATGCACTCGACGATCTAATTTTTCTGAATTGTTTTTTTGAGACCAAAGTAAATTCATTTTAGTATCAAATACTTTGGCAAGAATTTCCATTTTACTTTTCTTCAAAGGATTAATTTCATAGATCAAAAATTTGGAGGAATCAGGAGATACCGCAAATTTAAATTTATTCCCATCTTTGTTATATCCAATGTAAGCTGATTCATGAACTATTTTTGGTTCGTGAGTTTCCTCTAAAGTGATTGGGTCATAACTGTATTGATAGAGATATTTTTTACCTGCTTTCTTGTCATTTACATAAGCAAATAAGATTAAGTCTGTGTCAAGAATGGTAATATATTCTAAGTTTCCTTTGTACGTTCGAATTAAAATATCCAAATCTTTTGTCTGCTTCAGATTTAATTCTTTGTCATAATGAAGTAAACGAAGACCTCCTTTGACAGCCTCTGTAATAATATTAGCTGTTTTTACATTGACAACTTCTAAGATGTAATGTCCATGTTTGCCAGTAGTTATTCCAGCTCGGATGACTGCCTTTTTTTTAGGTTTGATTATTTTACTTCGGTGAGTTTCAGAGATTGAAATTTCTGTTTGAGAAAAACTATTGGAGGAAAAAATTATAACGAAGATGAAAGTTAATTGGATAAGTTTAAAAGAGAATTTGAGCATCGTTTTTTATTTGTTTTAATAAAATTTTTTCTGAGTTGGGAAAGTATAGAACCGCTAGCACAAAATCCAATTACTAGCCATATTCCTGCAATGATGAATTAATATTATTTATGGAATCACTCCTTTCGAAAACTAAGTCTAATTAACCAACTACCAACGGCAAATAAAATGACCATAATTATAGCATGCATTTTAGCAGTTCCTTTAAAAGGAAAAGAACCGTTAGTTAAGCTTGCTTTAAAACAACCATATTCTATTATTCCTTTTTCTAATGATCCTGATCTAAAAGAGACTATTGCGCCTTTTATTGTTTTTTGATTTCGAAATGAGGCTCCAATTGAATATGCGTTATCGGCAAAATGTAAATAGCTTCCAACTCCTTTAACTTCAATGGGGTAGTAGGAATTAGGGTAGGAATTATAAATAACATATGTTCTTGTAAATCCTACATAGTAAGCAGCGCAGAAAAATAAAATTCCAGCTATTGTGAGTAAAATATTCTTCATAAATTTATATTAAAAAAAGTTGAGCGAAATAAAAAATTACACCTCCGTCTCCTCTAAATAATAATGCGCTAAGGCAAACCGAATCTTCTCATAACTCATCTTTTCTTCGAAATAATTAAAAATATCTAACATTTTATAAGGCGTATCCATCAAGTGCAACATCCCCAAAATCATATCAACTTCTTCCTCCGAAACAAATGTCGAAATATCTAAATCTTCTCCTTGCTCATAAGCCTTCGCTAAGTGACCAGAGATCGTTGTATCTTTTAAATCCCTTTGTTCCGCAATCTCCTCGATGGTTTTTCCATCTTTATAAAGTGCATAAGAAAGGATATGGGTACTTCCTTGAACTTTCTCGCCAGCAGCTTCTTTTTTTAATAAAAAATTAATAATGCCTTGTTTGAATTGTTCTCCGTAGAGGTGCATTTTTCTTTCACCGACTCCGCTGATTTCATTCATCATGGCATCAGTTGTTGGACGTTTGGCAGCCATCTCTTCCAAGGTTGCATCACTAAAAACAATATACGGAGGGACACCTCGCACTCTCGCCAATTGCAAACGAAGGGTACGCAAAGCTTCGAATAATTCGTCTCGAACTCTTTCTCTTTTTGGTTTT
>CAJQQY010000506.1 GCA_905480595.1 uncultured Saprospiraceae bacterium
TTAAAACCGTTTAAGAATTTTTCAAAAAATAAAAAACACATTATAAAGATTCGAATTTCATTTTGTACTTTGGAACTCAATATAAATGACTTCAAATATTTAGAAACAAAAATCAAAATAAATGTTAAATCTAGCTTGTATATTAGAAGATAGCGCAAGACGATATCCTACTTCTCCTGCTTTTACTTTTGGAGAAACTACCTTGAATTATGCTCAAATAAATGGAGCGGCCAACCAAATTGCCAACGGACTCATAAGTAAAGGAATCAAACGTGGGGACAAAGTTGCGATTGACTGTTTGAACTTACCTTATTTCCCAATGATCTATTTTGGGATTTTAAAAGCAGGAGCAACCGTGGTGCCTTTGAGTGTTTTATTGAAAAAAGATGAAATTGCTTATCACTTGGCTGATAGTCAAGCTAAAGCATTTTTCTGTTTTGTGGGTACGCCTGACTTGCCAATGGGAGAAATGGGATATGGTGGATTTCAAGAAGTAAGTACGTGTGAGCAATTTTATATGATTACGGCAAAACCAACTGATCCAAGTCCAATTGCAGGAACTGAAACCTTAGGATCTTTGATGGCCGGGCAATCACCAGTTTTCAAAAAATTAGCGTCCGATCCAAATGATACCGCTGTCATAATTTATACTTCTGGCACAACTGGAAAACCAAAAGGTGCGATGTTATCGCATTCCAATATCATGCTGAACACAATAATTTCTGCGAACTTAGGAGAAATTACTCATGATGATACCCAATTAATTGTCTTGCCACTTTTCCACATTTTTGCCTTGACTGTTTTGATGAATTCAGGCGTTTACAAAGGAGCACATAATGTGTTGTTACCACGCTTTGATGCAGATGATGTTTTTGGATTATTGCAAAAACATGATGTAACTATCTTTGCAGGAGTGCCAACGATGTATTGGGGCATGGTCAATTTTGACTCTTCGAAATATGATACTGATAAAATTAGCAAGAACCTTCGTACTTGTTTTTCAGGAGGAGCATCATTGCCAGTTCAAGTGTTGAAAGATTTTGAAGCGAAATTCAATGTGCCGATCATGGAAGGTTATGGAATGTCGGAAGGTTCACCTGTGGTGACTTTTAACCATAAACATGAAGTGAGAAAACCTGGGTCGATTGGAAAACCAGTTTGGGGAGTCGAAGTAAAATTGGTGGATGACAATGGAGATGAAGTTCCAGTTGGTGAAAAAGGTGAATTGCTTTATCGAGGCCACAATGTGATGAAAGGATATTACAATAAACCAGAAGCTACTGCCAAAACGATTCAAAACGGTTGGTTGCATTCAGGAGATGTAGCAACCAAAGATGAAGATGGATATTACTACATTGTAGACCGAACAAAGGATATGATTATCCGAGGAGGTTTAAATGTATATCCAAGAGAAGTGGAAGAGGTGATGATGAAACATGATGGTGTTTCTATGGTCGCTGTGATTGGAGTTCCTGATGATAAATTTGGAGAAAATATCAAAGCATTCGTGATTATGAAAGAAGGTCAATCTTCAACTGAAGATGAAATGAAAGCATGGACAAAAGAACGAATTGCTGATTATAAATACCCTCGACAAATTGAATTTGTTGACTCACTTCCGATGAGTGCAACAGGTAAGATTTTGAAAAAAGAATTGCGAGTGAAATAAAATTTGAATAACCAATATCGAAAAAGCTAAATGAGTTGAATAATTTTCAACTAATGGTTCGCTATATGAACGAGGTCTTTCATTCTATTTTTCAGGATGTTGTTTGACGAGTTCGTATTCTTTAGTTTCAAATTACTCCAAAGTCAACAAGTGATCTAGCAATTGATAATTTATCTGGCTATTTACAAACGATTTATTCTGTGACTAATAGTTATATATGTAGAGGGGGATCTAACTCAATAGAGACTCCTACTAATTTTTTATACAATATAGATTTAGCAACGGGCGAATTAGTCAATGAACCTATACTCAGAGATGCTAACATTTTGCTAAATTTATCAAGCAAATAAATTGGGCAAAGTCTCAAGGTTAGTGACAATTTTAAATTAAATTGTAAAGCATAGAAAAAGTATCTAAATGAGTCTTGATTACACAGAAGGATGCGTAAACTTTAGAGATGTCGGAGAATTCATTAATTTAATATTGGGGGAGGAGACATTTTTAAAAGGGAAATTACTTCGAGGAGGAAGCATCGATTATATTAAAAGCTTAGCTGAAATTGGCCATCCGAAATCGGTATTTAACCTAAGAAATGGAAAGGACTCTGATCTTGATAAGGTAGACTATTATCATTTTCCAATGTTAAATAAGATAGAGAAATATGATACGAGCCAAAAAGAAGTCAAAGTATGGTTGAATGAAATTTTGAGCCAATTTGAATCTGATGAGTTTAGATATCCAGTATTTATTCATTGTTTATCGGGTAAGGATAGAACAGGGATTGTTGTTGCTACAATCCTTCTAATATTAGACATTGATATAGAAACGATTAAAGAAGAATATTTACTGAGTGATGGAGAAGTGAAAAAAGAATTAATCGAAATGTCACTCAATGGAATTAAGGATATTGAAACATATTTTAATCGGATAGATTTAAATAAGATTCGGGAAAATCTGAACAAAAATATGTTGTTTAGCTAAGATTCTAAAAAAACTTCTCTTTGTTTTTATCTTCTAAAACATTCTCCTTTTCTCTTTGTTATGTACTTTTACCAATTAATTTTTTTGAAAAAATAAATCCGTAAATAGTTTACATAGCATGAAGCAAGCAAAGACATTAGGAGAACTAAAAGCCACTAAATACCAACCTAAATCAATCAAGGAAGAATTGAGAGCTAACTTGATCAAAAAACTCCAAAAGAAAGATACTATTTTCGATGGCATTCTAGGGTTTGAGGATACAGTTTTGCCAGACTTGGAAAGAGCGATCTTATCCAAACACAATATTTTATTGCTAGGATTAAGAGGACAAGCGAAGACTCGTTTAGCTCGATTGATGGTGAAGTTGTTAGATGAATATGTTCCTGTGGTAGCAGGAAGTGAATTGAATGATGACCCGATAGCTCCAATTTCGAAATTTGCATTTAGCCTTATTGCAGAAAAAGGAGATGATACTCCAATTGAATGGTTACATCGAGAAGATCGATATGTCGAAAAATTAGCAACTCCAGATGTAAGTATAGCTGATTTGATCGGAGATGTTGATCCAATCAAAGCGGCGACTTTGAAGTTGCCATATTCGGATGAACGAGTGATTCATTTTGGATTAATTCCACGTTCGCACAGATGTATTTTCGTGATCAATGAATTGCCAGATTTGCAAGCAAGAATTCAGGTTTCGTTGTTTAATATCTTGCAGGAAGGTGATATGCAGATTCGAGGATTTAAGTTGAGATTGCCTTTGGAAGCGCAATTTGTGTTTACTGCCAATCCAGAAGATTATACCAATCGTGGAAGTATCATCACTCCGTTAAAGGATAGAATTGAAAGTCAGATTTTGACGCATTATCCAAAAACGATGGAGATTGCAAAAACAATTACAAGCCAGGAATCAAACTTAGCGAAAGAGCAAGAACAAAAAATCGAAGTGCCTGAAATGATGAAGATGATGATGGAGAGAATTTCGTTTGCAGCAAGGGAAAGTGAATACATTGATGAGAAAAGTGGAGTCTCAGCTCGACTTAGTATTTCAGGTTATGAAAATCTGATCAGTACTGCCGAACGTCGAATGTTGATTAATAATGATAAGAAAACAAGAGTTCGAATTACTGATTTTTGGGGAGTGGTACCTGCAATAACTGGAAAGGTGGAATTGGTTTACGAAGGCGAGCAAGAAGGGCCATATAATGTAGCAATGAAATTAATGACGGCTGCTATCAAAGATGAATTCATGGTAACTTTTCCAAACCCTGAGAAGTTGAAAAAAGGTCAAATGTCAGATCCATATGGAACGATTCGAGCTTGGTTTTCAGCAGGAAATGAAGTGGATTTTTTAAATGATATGGGAGAAAAAGATTTCAAAAAAGAAATTGAAAAAGTAGCTGGGTTGAAGAAGTTTGTAGAGCAGTTTGGTTTGCCAAAAGAAGATCTTCATACCTACATGGAATTGGTTTTACATGGCTTGGCTGCCTTCAGTATTTTGAGTAAAGATTATTTGGAATCGAGATTATCTTTTGCTGATCCATTGGCCAATATGTTTGATGATGATGACGAGGAGGATGATATATTTAAGAACTTTAACTAGTTGATAATCAATTGTTCGTTTGGATAAGCGGTGTTAGGGCTTCAAGCTCTAACACCGCTTGTCATTTGTTTTTTTCTCTTTGACCAACCGAAAAATAATAATCCAAAAATAATAATCGCTCCGCCAAACAACTGAATAGGAGTAACTATTTCTCCAAATGGAAAGGCCGTCAACACCGTAAAAAGTGGAATCAAATTCATGTACAATGCTGACTTTGTTGCACCCAATTCTATCACTCCTTTATAGAAAAAAGCATACGCCACTCCCGTCCCTAAAATCCCCATAAATAAGATACTTCCCCAAAAAGCAAAATCAGTTGGAATGGGAACTGAAATCAACTCAGGCAAAGAACTTAAAATAAATAAAATCAAAGCCGCCAAAGATGCAAATGAAGTCGTCACGATAGAATCAACATGAGATAAATTCCTCTCTATAATTATCTGTGAAATCGAAAAAACAATTGCCATCATTAAAATATAAGAATCACCATCTTCAATTTTTAAATTTAACAATTGAGCCAAATCACCTTTAACTAAAATGATTGCAACCCCTAAAAAACTGATAATAATAGCCAACCATTGGAGTTTAATTAATTTCCTTCCCATAGCAAAAAATGCTAGAATGGCGGTTAGGATTGTACTCGTCGCAATAATCAAAGAACTATTGATCGCACTTGTAGTCGTAAGTCCTTTGTTGAAAAAATAAATGGTGAGGAAGAAACCAAAGAACCCTGTTAAGAAAATATTCCACCAATCTTTCTTAGAAAATTTTACAGGAAGTTTAGGTGATTTATATTGCACCCACATGATCGGAAAAAGAATAATTACTCCAAAGAAAAATCGTATTGCTGCAACTGCCATTGGGGAATAATATTCCAAGGCAATTTTAGCCATATGGAAATTGATTGCCCAAAATAGCATCGTAGTAATTACGAAAAGAGTAATGATTTTTTTGTTCATTTTTTACGATATTTGGATTTCCTCTTTTTATGAGGAAAGAAGTTTTAAACCTACAAAATCCTTTTTTGTTTCTACTAAAATTTTTAAAATGAAAAATATAATTTCAATTTTATTCATAGCTCTTTTGATGGGGTGCAATTCAAATAGCAATTCAAAACCTAATCCAACTCAGGAAGACATCACTTTAAAAGAAGAGGTTCAAAAGCCTGTTGAAGAAGAAAAGCCAATACAAATTACCAAACCTCAATCTGAAAAAGTTGACAGTATTTTTGAAGGAATGTATTCCTACATGGCTGATGCAAACATGTTCGTCTCTTGCGATAAGAAAATGAGAATGCCTGTGGAAATGAAAGGAAAATATTTGGATCTGGAAAGACAATATTTGCGAACTGTAGATGGTGGGGTAGAAGTGTATGTCAGACTAAAAGGAAGGGTTAAAAAAGTTCCGCCAATGGAAGGTGATAAAGAGATTGATGCTTTGGTAATTACTGAAGTTTTGGAGCTGAGTAAAGATAAAAAGTGTGAATGATTAATTCTACTTTAATCTCCTTAAAAAGAATCGTAAATTATCGTTGCAG
>CAJQQY010000507.1 GCA_905480595.1 uncultured Saprospiraceae bacterium
TTTTTTCAAAATCTAAATTCCCTTTTTTTGTCAAAAAATCCACCCCAAACTCTTTTAGGTAATATTTATAAAAATCATATTCACTCATTTTTGAATGATTAGAAATAATCTGTTTGCGAGTTTTCTCATTTTCTAATTCAAAAATTGGCAGCCCAAAATCTTTCTGTAAAATTAGATTGGGAGTAAATTTTTGATTTGAATTCAATTGGTCAATAACAGCTATAATTTTTCCAATATCATTATAATGTGCCCTAGTTAAAATAGATTGTTGAATTAATGCTTTGGTCGATGGATCTTTATCAGATTGGATAGATTCCTCTAATTTTGTAACTAATTTTTTACCAATAGATTCAATTTGGCTGATATTCAAATTTGTAGTTTGCTCCTCATATTCACTTATCACCTCACTCACATCAAGGTAGTTTTGCAAGATGGATTTGATGTTTTTAAGTTCTACAATTCTATTCTGATTAGAATTTAAAAACTTCAAAAACCAAGCTTGGCGGAAAATATTATTCCAAAAAGCTCCCAATTCAGTTTCATCAAAATCAGCTGTTCTTTTTAATAAATAATCAAACATCATGGTTGGATCTTCTACATCAAATAACTTTGGAATATCATCTAAATCTTTATATGTGAAATAGAAATCTTCGAAATATTTTAAGTCAGTTTTGACTGAAAGTTTTTTAAGCGTTTTGAGTTTTTTAATATTTCTTAGCGGATGTACCTTGTTCAATGCGGTTAAACAATCTACTTTGTATTGAGGTTTGAAATCGTTCGATGCAAAAATATCATTGATGATTTTTATTTTGAGTTTATCTGCGAATTCAAGTTGTTTTAGTTTTTGTTCAAAAAATAAGTCTACCCATTTCTCATAGTTCTTTCCATCCGTTTCCCAAAGGGTTTTCCACTTAGTAGTGGCGAAAGGTTTATTATTTTCTTCAGGTTTATAATGATGATTATAAGCTCCTTCGATGACTGGAACTATTACATCTCCAAGCGTTACAGGGAGGTTATATTTTTTAGTAATAAAAGTTTGATTATCAATGAGCTGGAAGTAAATGGGTACAGCTTGGATCGTTGGATTTGCTCGTAAATATGCCAAATATTTTTTTAATACTTTGACATCTGTTTCTTCTTTCATTTGATCAATAATCGCTTGGAAACTTTCATTGCTTGCCAATGGCAAAACCCGAATGTCATTCTTAGAAAAATCGATTGGATTATCAATAAATTCTTGTAAATCAGAATTTTGAACATCCATTTCTTTTGGCGATAAAGATTCAATTAAGAAAATAATATCATCGTCAGGTTCTACTTCTAAGAGATCATTTAGTCGTTTATTTAATTCGCTAGATTTACTTTCTAATTTGTTCAAATAGACGTTACAAGAACCTATTGTACCTATTCTTTTGTAGAGTACTGCTTTCTTCAAATAAAGTCGAAGTTGAGCATCATTTTGTACCACTAAGTTCCAATGTTTTGAATAAAAATAATCTAAAATTCTTCCGACAGAAAATGTAAAACTATTGTTGTTTTCGTGAAGGCAAGCGTAATATTCGATTGCTGTAACTTCTTGAATCTCCAAACTATTAATGATTCGGTTTTCCAAATCATAGCGTTCTGATTCTGGAATATCATTTCTTAATTGATCCAACTTTTGACGAAGTCGGGTACTTGGTTCATAAGGAATATCATTGTTTCGACAGAAGTCAGTCAGGGCAGCAAGTTGCTCTAAATAAAGGTGTCGGATATTTGGAAGAGTCTTGTTATATGTTCGTAAAAGTTGTCGATATTTATTGGATAGATTCAAGACCTCCTCAGGTGCCCCAATTGTTAGTTGCTTAAAAGATTCCATGGCAGCTTTGTCATTTGATGAAACCAATCGACGAAAATGTTTTTCTAAGTTTTCAGTTTTTTCTAGCGTTTCATATTTGTTGAGAAACAAAGCATAACTTTGATTCCACTCAAAATCTCCGTGGTGAGTCATCCAATACAATAAGAAATTTCTTTTTAAAACATCATCCTTACAACCTTTGGATTGAATTTCTTCAAATATGTTTTTGTACTCCCCACTTTGGTCTAATACTTTGATAACTAATTGGTTAGATCCAAGAAAAAAGTTTTTGTATTCTTTGGCAGAAATAATGGGAGGTACTTCATTTTTACTTACTGCCAAATGATTTTTAAAAAATTCGGAAGCTAAATATAAATACGCTCGCTCATGTTCGGTACTCAATAAATCATGGATAGCATTCCTCTTCATCCAAGGATAGTCATTGGCCAAGCTGACAATTCTTCCAAAATAATCTACATCATGAGGAAAAATAAACCGATTGAAATCGAATATTTTTTTATATCCCATGTATCGAATATTTTCCATGGTCTCCAAGGAGTCCAACAAATTAGCAAAATATGCAACTCCTACTTCTGCATCATTTACCTCGGTTAAAGAGTGATTGGTCAAGTGAGCTAGAATATTTTTTCCTTCTTTAAAAGGTAGAAATCCGCTTTGGATATTGATTAAAATTTCTTCAAGCGTTTCTTTTGTAGCATGATTTTGTAACGCTTTAGATAGTTTTATGATAAGATGTATCTTTCCGTCTAGTGTACTTCTTTGCAGCAGTTCTTCTTGCATTACTTGTAGCAAATAATGTCTAGATTCTTTAGTGTCGAGCTGGATGATTTCTTCTAATTTTTGTTCTGCTTTTTTTCCATTCTTTGCTTCAATTGCTTTTTCAAAAGCATTTATACTTTTTCTGAGGGCGACTGTTTTTTGAGTTTGAATGTTTTTAGGAAGAGACTCGATTTTATAATCTACTTTTTTTAGATCCATTGCATTGATGTAAAAAATCTCTGCAGGATGAAAAAATCGTATTTGACTTTTGTGATTATAAAAGAAGTTGAGGAAGGTTTGACGATCAATTTTTTGATCCCAATTCAGTTCATTTTCTAAAAAGAAAGTATAGGTTTTGAGGATGTTTTGAGCTTCTTTTGACGTTGATTTTTTGTCCAATAAAGTTCCCAAATCTCGAAGTGCAATTAAGTTGCCTTTGGAAATCTCATATTCAAGTTGTTGAACAAGTGGTAAATTTTCGTTCTTTCCTTCCTGTGCTTGACAAAGGAAAGAGTATGAAAAAAAGAAGATGATGAAGCACGACATCCGTCTCATCGTGGCAATAGGTTTACGTTTTTCTGGAAAATTTTAGTCTAAATTAAGTTTTGGTTGAAGTCAATCGGTGAGCAAAGTTGGTTGGTTTGGATGTTTTTTACTTAACAAAAGTAACTTGTTTTAATGCTTTGCTCCGTGTTTTGTTTTTTTATATAAAAAAATAAATTGTGTAAATCGTTAATTAGTAGAGGTCTACAAGAATTGAACCGAAAAAAAGAAGAAGTTAGAGGGGGATTAAAATATAGGACAAGGAATCCAAACCTTCGAGGAGGTAACCAAATTTAATTCAATGCTATATCCAAGAAAAAATCTTCAACGATAAAAAAGAATTGAACATTTGTAAACTTGCTAACCTATGCGATGGAATATTAATATCGATATAGATTTATAGTTATAATTATCAAACTGAGCCTATATTAAACTGTAAAATGTATTTCACTTCTTGTGATTTTAAATTGTGGGCAGCATAAATAAATTGGGTAGCATCATCATAAAAAACATTAAATAGGCATAGTTGAATTTTTCAAAATAATTGGATTAGGCTATGGATAGAGATTCAAGATAATCTTACAAAAGAGATTTTTTTGAGGTTAAAAATTAAAAAAGAAGCAAGGAGTGTTTATCAATAAATTAGGGTTTCAATTTTCTGATAGCAAGAGGTTCAAAACAATCCTTGAATTTAAAGGTTAGAAAAGGACAATTATCAGACATAAAATAAATTTATTTTAAGTTTAATTTTTTAAAAAACCTTATTTTAGCGTAAGTAAAACTTATTCTTCAAAAGTCCACCTCCCTTAACCTTCATCAAATGAAGATCTAGCCGTTTATTGCTACTAATTTAATCTAAATGTTTAACTAAAAAAGGCTATGAATGTTATTAACTTCAAGGGACTCTCGAAGAGTTGACTTTATTCTCAAATTGCCTTATTGAAAACAATTTTTAAATCAACCTATTACTAAAAAAATAAAAAATTGAAAACGAATTTTCTTTTTTTAACCTAACTACAATCATGAGAATAATTCTACTAATAAGCCTATTGATAATAGGTTTTACATCAATTGCACAAACAAAAAAGATTGATGCAAAAACAAACTCTACATTTAAATCTTATGATTCAGCACTTTCCGTTCATTTGAAGAAATGGGACGTTTATGAAGTTTCTGCAGCTGAACTATTTAATCAATTACAACAATCGGATGGGGAAAACCAAGTTCAATTGGACTGGGGGAAAAACCATAATTGGCAATTGTCGCTTTTTCCAAATGACTTAAGAAGTCATGATTATGAAGTGAGAACAGCGACTGGAGATATTTTGCCCAAGGGAGTGAATAAGACTTTTGAAGGGTATGAGCAATCTTTGGGAGGGAATGTTCGATTGACGGTGGATGTTGATTTTATTTATGGATATGTTGAATCAGGTGGAGAGAGATATTTCATTGAGCCTGTTTGGTACTATGACCGAAGTGCTCCAAAGAATCTTTTTGTGGTATATGATGAGCATGAAGTAATCCCTAGAGATGATGCAAAATGTGCTTCTCATGAAATGCATGAAAGAAGAGAAAAATTAGGAAAACAAAATCAAAGTCAAAGTCAAAGTCAAGATCAAGAGAAATTGGTTGGGTTATGTTATGATGTAGAATTGGCAATAGCTTCTGATTATTTAATGTTTTTGGATTATAACAGTAGCATTACAGAAGTGGAAAATCACAATATTGGAGTATTGAATAATGTGCAAGGTAATTATGATGATGAGTTTGCAGATGAGTTGAATTTTGTAATTGTTACCCAATTTGTTTCTAATTGTAATACCTGTGATCCATGGTCAAATACAACGAATGCAAGCGATTTATTATCATCGTTTAGGTCATGGGGGAATGGGGGAGGATTTACAGGAGTGACTTATGATTTAGCTCAACTTTGGACAGATCGAGATTTGAATGGAGGGACAGTTGGAATAGCTTATTTATTTGCGGTTTGTAATAGTACTCGATATCAGGTTGATCAAGATTTTTCATCTACAGCATGGCAGTTGAGAGTTTTAGTGGCACATGAAACTGGGCATAATTTTAATGCTTCACATGATGCAGCTGGTTCTGGATTTATCATGGCACCTTCCGTCAATAACTCCAATACATGGTCAACTGCTTCAGTTAATAGTGTCAATGCATTTGTAAATACACGAACTTGTTTGGCTGAGTGTGCAGCACCAGCACCACCGACTGCTGGTTTTACTTCAAATTTTCAACAAATATGTGAAGGTTCAAATGTTCAATTTTTCGATCAATCGACTGGGATTGTAGATTCTAGAATTTGGTCTTTTACAGGAGGTACTCCTGCTACTTCTACTGATGCTAATCCAGTTGTTAATTATCCATTTGCAGGCACATACCCTGTTTCTCTTACAGTTACCAATAATGTGGGAAGTAATACAGAAACTCAATCCGGATATATTACCGTTGGGGCAGGAGGAACAAATGTATTGTTATTTGATGCATTTGAAGATGGATTGAGTAATTGGACTGTCGAAAATCCCAATGGAAATACTACTTGGGCTCCGATTGGAGTGGGAGGAACAAATCTAGGAAGTACAGCAGTTTATATGGATAATTATAATTTAAATGCTTCCGGGCAAAGAGACGGTTTGATTTCACAATCGATGAATTTTACAGGCTTTACGAGTGTAACCCTATCATTGGATTATGCTTATTCACTTTATAGTAGTAATACAAATCTACGTGATTCTTTGATTATAAAATTATCGACAGATGGAGGAAATACTTTTCCAAATACGTTATTTGAAGGTGGAGATAATGGGAATGGAAACTTTGCTACTAGACTACCCTTAGGACAGTCATTTAATCCGACAAGTACATCTGACTGGTGCTATGCAGGAAGTTATGGAGCAGGATGTATTGTGGTGGATTTATCGAGTTATATTAACCAGACTAATGTGGTTTTGAAATTAGAAAATGTGAATGGTTATGGGAATAATTTGTTTCTGGATAATATAACAGTATCGAGTGATTGTGAAGTTATAATTCCTCCAGTTGCTGATTTTTCTGCTTCTGCAACACAAGGTTGTATTCCAATGACGGTTAACTATACTGATTTGTCTACAAATAACCCAACCTCGTGGTCTTGGTCTTTTCCTGGAGGAATACCTTCTTCCTCAACTGATCAAAACCCAACAGTATTATATACTACACCTGGGACTTATGATGTAACCCTCGTTGCAAGTAATAGTGGTGGGGCTAATACAAGTTTTCAAGGGCAGTTTATTCAAGTAGGAGAGGAACCCACTTCAGCATTTGATTATATTGTTAATGGAACAATTTATACGTTTAATAATTTATCGACAGGAGGAACAAATTATACGTGGCTATTTGGCGATGGAGAAACTAGTAATGAAGAAAACCCAACTCATGATTATGGGGCAGGAGGAGTCTATGAAGTAACCCTAGTTGTAACTAATGATTGTGGCGTTTCAACTTCGATGCAAATTATCACTATTGTGGTTCAACCTGTGGCAGGTTTTGATGCAACTCCGACAAGTGGATGTAGCCCATTAACGGTTCAATTTAATGATCAATCCTCAGGGAATGTTACGAGTTGGAGTTGGAATTTTCCAGGAGGAACTCCTTCCACTTCAACCGATCAAAATCCTTCGGTGACATATAATGCTGCGGGGGTTTATTCAGTTGATTTAACGGTTACTAATTCAGCAGGAAGTAATATGATTTCTCAAACCGATTATATTACAGTAAATGATGTGCCTTCGGCAAATTTCACCCAAGTGACAAATGGATTGACTGTTGATTTTACAAATACTTCGACAAATGCAAATAGTTATAGCTGGGATTTTGGAGATGGGAATTCATCTACTGAAACTGATCCAACTCATTCCTATGGAACTGATGGGGATTATGATGTGATTCTGACTGCAACTAATGATTGTGGTTCCGTTACATCTTCTCAAACGATTACGATAAGTACTTTGCCTAGTGCTAATTTAGGAGCAAATGTGACGAGTGGATGTGCTCCCTTGACGGTTCAGTTTAATGATCTGTCTTCTTCAAATACGACAAGTTGGTTGTGGTCATTTCCAGGCGGAAATCCTTCCACGTCTAATGAGCAAAATCCTGTTGTGGTTTATAATTCAGCAGGAGTTTATAGTGTGACCTTAGTGGCTAGTAATTCGACAGGAGATAATACGATTACTTTTACAGATTATATTACAGTTGATGATATTCCATTTGTAGGATTTACCCAAAGTACCAATGGACTAGAAGTTACTTTCACAAATACATCAACTAATGCAAATAGTTATAATTGGGATTTTGGTGATGGAAATTCATCGACTGAAACTAATCCAATTCATACCTACGCAGCAGATGGAAATTATAATGTAGAATTGACAGCAACGAATAATTGTGGTTCAGTTTCTTCAACTCAAACGCTTAATATTTCTAATGAACCAACTGCAGGTTTTGGAGCAAATGTAACGAGTGGATGTGCAGATTTGACCATACAATTTTCTGATCAATCTTCTTCAAATACTACGGGGTGGAATTGGTCTTTTCCAGGTGGTAATCCATCTTCATCAACCGACCAGAATCCAACAGTTGTTTATGGAAATGCGGGAACTTATTCGGTTACTTTGGAGGCTAATAATGCAGTTGGAAATAGTACGATAACACAAACTGATTATATTTTTGTGGATGATGTTCCGGTGGTAAGTTTTACTCAAATAGTGAATGGATTAAATGTTGATTTTACCAATACCTCAACAAATGGAAATAGCTATAATTGGGATTTTGGTGATGGAAATACTTCTACGGATTTTTCACCTAGTCATACTTATGCAATGGACGGAGTATATGATGTGATTTTATCTGTTACAAATAATTGTGGGACGGTAACTATGATGACATTGGTTACTATTGTAACTCCACCAACTGCAGGTTTTGGTGCAAATGTAACAAGTGGATGTGCAGATTTAACTGTTCAATTTTCCGATCAATCTTCGTTGAATGCAACAAGCTGGAGTTGGTCATTTGTAGGCGGGAACCCATCTTCTTCGACCGAGCAAAATCCAATAGTTGTTTATGAAAATGCCGGAACTTATTCTGTGGTTTTAACCGTAACGAATGCTGCAGGAAATAGTATGGTTGAGCAAATGAATTACATTGTAGTTGATGATGTTCCAGTACCTTCATTTACTGCAATTGTTAATGCATACAATGTTGACTTTACAAACACAACTACGAATGCAACTAGTTACAGTTGGAACTTTGGAGATGGAAATACTTCGAATGAAACCAACCCTTCTCATACTTATTCAAATGATGGAATGTATGATGTAGTTCTAACTGCAACTAATAGTTGTGGTTCCGTTACCTTTACTCAAACACTAACTATTGCCAATGCACCTATAGCAAATTGGACATCTGGACCAAGTGTTGGATGTGCTGCATTCACCATTCAATATCAAGATCAATCTTCTAGTAATACAACTGCTTGGGAATGGACTTTTGAAGGAGGAACACCAGCCACTTCGACAGAACAAAATCCAGTTGTTGTTTATAATTCTGCAGGAACATTTTCAGTCACCTTGGTTGCCATAAATAATCAAGGAACTGATACAACAACTATGATCGATTATGTGGAAGTTGATGCAGTCCCAACGGCTGGGTTTACCTCTTCCGTTAATGGCCCTTTAGTGAATTTCAATAATACAAGTACTAATGCAAATTCTTATTCTTGGGACTTTGGAGATGGGAATATGTCTAACGAATTTGAACCAACTCATCAGTATGGTTTAAACGGAGAGTACATGGTTACTTTAATAGCTACTAATGATTGTGGATCAACAACAATAACTCAAACTGTTTCAATTACATCAAGTGTAATTGCTGGATTTAGTTCAAGTATTGTATCTGGTTGTTTACCACTTGAAGTTCAGTTTATTAATGAAAGTATCAATGCAACTTCTTATGAGTGGACTTTTACAGGAGGCATGCCTGCTAATTCTAATTTGGAAAATCCAACAGTAATTTACGAAAATGCGGGTGTTTATACGGTTATGTTAACTGCAATAAATGCTACTGGAAGTAGTACTATTGTTGAGACAGGTTTTATAGTTGTGGAAGGAGTTCCGTTTGCAAGTTTTCTTGCTGATATAAATAATTTGACAGTTGACTTTACTAATTTTTCTTCCTCTGGAGATACTTTCCTTTGGAATTTTGGAGATGGTAATACATCAATGGAAACCAACCCTCAACACACTTATTCAGCGATAGGTATTTACACGGTGACATTAACTGCTTCGAATGCATGTGGGAGTAATACTTTTACTTTTGATTTAGATGTTGGAACAGCAGTAACTGCTGCATTCTTTGCAGAAGACACCGAAGGTTGCGCACCTCTGGAAGTTCAATTTATGGATGAGTCATCTAACAATGTTACTGAATGGAATTGGACTTTTGCAGGTGGAACTCCAGCTTCTTCTACAGAGCAAAATCCAATAGTAAATTATAATACACCTGGGGTTTACGAAGTGACTTTAATCGCAAGTAATCCATTTAATAGTAATACGGTTACAGAAACCAATTATATTACAATTTTATCGGAACCAATAGCAGGTTTTACTTCTAATGAGAATGGTAACGTGGTAGATTTCATCAATTCTTCTACCAATGCGAATACTTACTTGTGGAATTTTGGAGATGGAGAAACAAGTATGGACGAAAGCCCTACTCACACCTATATGAGCGATGGTGATTATACTGTAACCCTTGAAGCAACGAATACTTGTGGTACAGTTACAACTCAAGAAACTATCTCTATATTAACTCCCGTAACAGCAGGATTTACAGCTGATGTTACTAGCGGTTGTTCAGGTTTAGAAGTTCAATTTACTGATGTTTCTTCCAGTAATGTAACTGGTTGGAATTGGACTTTTGCGGGTGGTACTCCAAGTACTTCAACGGAACAGAATCCAATTGTAATTTATAATACACCAGGAACCTATTCAGTTGTTTTGGAAGTTAATAATCCAGGATTTACGGCAACTCAAACGGAAATGAGTTTTATTGAAATTATAGAAAATCCAACGGCTAGTTTTACTTCCACGATGACGACAGGAACTGTTGATTTCACTAATACTTCAACGAATGCTACAAGTTATTTGTGGAACTTTGGAGATGGAGAAATGAGTATGGAAGAAAACCCATCTCATACCTATACCGATGATGGAACTTATACTGTGATTTTGACAGTAACGAATGCATGTGGATCAGTAACTACTGAAGTTAATGTTACGATAGCACTTCCTCCAGTAGCGAATTTCTCATTGGAAACTACTTTCGATTGCGCGCCCGCTACTATTCAATTTGTCAATGAATCATCGCCAAATGCTACCGAGTGGAATTGGACTTTTGAAGGTGGTTCACCAAACACCGCAACTGTTGAAAATCCTGCAATTACTTTCAATGATCCAGGGACTCACCTTGTTACATTGATTACTTCAAATTCTGCTGGGTCAAATACTTTTTCTATTGAAATAACATTAGAAGGTGCACCGGTTATTGATTTTGCAAGTAGTGTAAATGAACTGACTTCAACCTTTACTAATCAAACGATGAATGGAACTACCTTCTTCTGGGACTTTGGAGATAGCAATTCTAGTATAGAGGAAAACCCAATTCATACTTACGATGAACCTGGAAATTATACAGTTATTCTTTCAGCAACGAATGCATGTGGAACGACAACTCTTTCACAACAGGTGGAAGTCCTTGGGTTACAAGCTGTAGCAAGTTTTACGTCTTCAAATGTCAATGGTTGTTTGCCATTTACCGTAACGTATGAAGATACTTCGTCAGGTAGTCCTACCAATTGGAATTGGTCTTTTCCAGGAGGGACACCCTCAAGTTCGACGGAGCAAAATCCAACGGTAGTTTATAATTCAGCAGGAACTTTTGATGTGAACTTGGAAGTAACTAATCCAGCAGGTTCGAATATGGTTGAACAAACCAATTATATCACAGTTGGTGAAAATCCAATCGCCGATTTTACTGCTACTGTAAATATGGATGGGAATGTAGATTTTGCCAATAATTCTAATTTTGGAGATAGCTACGAATGGAATTTTGGAGATGGAAATACAAGTATAGAAAATTCTCCAATCCATACTTATGATACTTCTGGATTGTATTCAATTCAATTGATAGTGACAAACAATTGTGGAACTGATACAATGACGCAAGAAATTTTTATTGAAATTACTGGAGTAGAGGATATTACTTTTTTAGAAAAATTTGATTTATATCCGAATCCAAATAACGGTGATTTTACTCTTCACATCGAAGGTCAACCATTGGATGCATTAGAAGTAAGCCTATACAATGTTTTAGGGCAGCGAATTTTCCTAGAAGAAATTGACTTTACATCTGGTCAACTAATTAAAGATTATAAGTTTAGTCGACTTGCAGGAGCAACTTATATTTTACAAATAAAATCAGAGAATCAAATGATTCACCGAAAAGTGGTGAAGAGGTAAATTGGTTTATATTTTCTGAAGCCCTAATTTTTGACTCATCAAAAATTAGGGCTTTTCTTTTGATATAGAATCATGAAACTATATCAAAAGAAAATATTGAATAGCGAAAGAGCTTTTTTTTATTCATGCAATTAATTTTAATATGTATTTTTTTTGTATAGATAAAATGATTATTATGTGTAATAATTAATAACCACTAAAAAAAATGCCATATGAAAAAGACTTTGTTTATTATTTATTGCAGTTGTTTCATTGCAGGTTCGATAGTTGCCCAATCCATTGAGTTGCAATTATTTGGGGTGAGCAATGGAAGTGCAAATGATACTGATCTTCAATTAGAGTGGTCAATTGGAGAATCATTCATTACAGCCCATCAAACAGACTTTGGTCTATTTACCGAAGGGTTTATTCAACCTGAAGTTTCAGATGAAGATTTGTTTTTTGAAACCAACTTAGAGACTACAATTATACCTTCCCAATTTTCGATAGAGGTTTTCCCCAATCCGGTGTATGACCTTTTTACCTTGAAATTGAATCAACCTAACGAGGCACTTGGTTATATAAGTATTTTAGATATGACCGGGAAAGTGCTTTATCATGATGCAATGCCGTTGGGTACACAGCAACAAGAATTAGATTTGAATAATTATCCTTCTGGGTTATATCTGGTTCGTTACATTTCACCTCAATTGAAGTTTAGCAAAAGTGTAAAAGTCTTAAAAGTACAGTATAGATAAGTTTTCGTACGAAAATCTATAGCTAATCGCCCAATATTTAGACGCCGTTTTGACTAGTTGTTTATGTCCCTTTTGGACCTTTTAAAAAACCAATAAATTATGAATAAGAACATGAAAAAAATAATATCTACCCTCGTATATACATTGTTATGCATTTCCTTTTTAAGTGCTCAGTCAGTTCCTAATGGAATCAATTTTCAAGCAGTAGCTAGAGATGCGGATGGAGAGATTCTATCCGATAAAACGATTAGTCTTCGACTGAGTTTAAAAACTCAACTTCCAGTTGAAGAAATATTTTATATAGAAACTCATCGAGTAACTACAAATTCAATAGGTATGTTCACTTTAGTCATTGGGAAAGGAAGAACGACACAAGGAGTATTTGAAGAAGTTCCATGGAGTTCTGCAGAAATTATGATGGAAACTGCGATGGATACAAAAGGTGGTTCTGATTTTAAAATTTTGAGTACCTCTAATTTATTGGCAGTTCCGTATGCTTTTCATGCTAATACTGCTTCTAAATTGGTAGAAGATGATGGTATCGAAGATGATTTAGCGAAACTTAATACAGATAATTCTTGCGCAACAAATAAGTGTGATTGTGATGAAGGATATACAGATTTAGAACTTTATTATTTTGGAGAAGATGACGTATTGATAGAGGCATTTAATAGTTATTCTTATAATCCTGCAAATCTGATGGTCACATGGGCCAATTCAATGAGTGGTGATTTTTTGACCATAAATGATAATAATAGTATTTTAACAAATGGTGTTTTGCCTACCAGAGTTTACTTTAGAATTACTAAGCCTTCTGGTGAGATTTGTTATGCACGAATTTATACTCAATGTCCAGTTCCTTCATTGCCAGGTCAACAAGAAGGTCAAGAGATTCTAGGTAAAACCTTCGGGAATTTTACTGTTTTCTCCCACACAG
>CAJQQY010000508.1 GCA_905480595.1 uncultured Saprospiraceae bacterium
GTACCACGATCGTTGAATCAAGCGATGATCTTTACTGATTCGACTCCAACTTGCGCCAGCATTTTTGGAAACAAAAAGACCTCCGAGTTCTCGATCAGAATCACTTTCTACCAATGCATAAACTTTATCAGGATTACTTTGACAAATTGATACTGCCATTTTTCCTAATTCTTTTGGCAAACCATTTTGTACTTTTTTCCAAGTATCTCCCCCATCAACAGATTTATATAATCCACTTCCTGGGCCTCCGCTGATTACTTTCCAAGGCTTCCGACCATGTTCCCACATGGCAGCGTACATTATCGAGGGATTGTTTCGATCCATGGTAATATCTGAACAACCTGTCTGCTCATTTACATAAAGCGTATTTGTCCAAGTCTTTCCTCCATCTGTACTTTTATAAAATCCTCGCTCTTTTGATTTTCCATAAAGAGCACCTTGTGCAGCGACGTAAACTGTGTTTGGATCTTTCGGATGAATGATGATGCCTGCAATGTGTTGTGTTAAATCTAAACCAATTTTTGTCCAAGTTTTTCCAGCATCGGTTGATTTGTAAACCCCATCTCCATGATGTGTCATCACACCACGCGGGGCATGTTCCCCCATTCCACAATAGACAATATTTGGATCGCTTTCAGCAACAGCAACTGCTCCAACTGATCCAGTTTGGAAATAGCCATCAGAGATGTTTTTCCAATGCTGACCAGCATCTTCGGTTTTCCAAAGCCCACCTCCAGTTGTACCCATATAGTAGGTTAATATATCACCTTTTACACCGCAAGAAGTTACCGAACGTCCTCCTCGAAAGGGACCGATATTCCGATATTTTAGAGGTTTAAAATAAGTGTTGGGTTCAGATGAAACTTTTGCAGGATTTGGTTTTTGTCCAAATAAATTAAGTGCAAAAAATATGAGAAGGGAAGTAACTAGGAAATTTTTCATAAAAGTGATTTTGTTTTGAAAGTTAAATATAAATTTACTTTTACACTTTATGAAAATAGGAGCTATACAAATGATTAAGTTATTAGTTCCTTGAGAAGAAACTCCCAATATCTTTTTTTATTCCTTAAAAAGGTAAGCTAATTTTTCTTCCCAAATAAATCTTTCCACTTTTTCTGACGCTTCTTTTTACGCTCTGCTTTCTTTTTATCTTTTTCTCGTTTTTTTCGAATCTCTTCGTTCCGTTTTTTGATTCGTTCGGATTTTTCCTGTTTCCGTTTTGCCTCTTCCCGCTGTCGATCTTGGGAACCACCTTTTTGATTCAACTCGTCGTCTCTATTCTTTTTTCTATTTTTAAAAATGTCTAAAATCCGATCAAGTGGTTCATCATCATATTCACCCTCTTCAAATTCTTCATCGAGGTTCTCGACAAGTTCAGGTTCTTCTTCAAGATACGGAGGACAATCCATTTCCAATATTTTTCCAAAATCTAACTCATCAAATTTCGCATTTTTCATTTTCCTAAATGCAGGATCTTTATAAGTTTTTTGCATGAATTTCCCAAAAATAGGCAAAGCAGTATTTGCTCCTTGCCCCAAACTAATCGTTCGGAAATGCACTTTTGGAGACTCACCACCCACCCAAGCACCTGCCACTAAATTTGGTGTGAAACCAATAAACCAACCATCCGCATGAGATTGAGTCGTTCCAGTTTTCCCTGCAATATCATTATCCAATTTATATGTGTATCGTAATCTTCGAGCAGTTCCACTATCCACAACTGATTGCATCATGTTAGTCATGACTGTCGCATAATCTTGATCTAGGACTCTTTTGAAAGGATCTTTTTCTTCATGTTCATAATCAATAATGATGTTCCCTTCGCTGTCTTCGATGCGTAATAAAAACTGTGGATCAGGTCGCAATCCTTTGTTAGCCAGAGTTCCGTACACTTTTATCATATCAAAAAGTGAGACATCTGTTGTTCCCAAAGCAATTGAAGGAGCTCTCGGAATATCACTTGTGATGCCCATGTCTTTCGCCAATTGTCGAACTGTGTCGATGCCTGTTCGCATGATTAAATCCACGGCAACTGAATTGACAGAATTGGTTAATGCGCCTCGCAAAGAATATGCACCACCATATTTTCCATCTGAATTTTCAGGTTTCCAATCTTCATAATCGGAGTAAACAACCAATCGATTATTTACATAATCGCAAGGATGAATTCCGCTTCGCAAAGCTGCGGAGTAAACAATCGGTTTGAAAGTAGATCCAACTTGTCGCTTCGCTTGAATGACATGATCGTATTGGAAATATTTAAAATTTGTTCCGCCAATCCATGCTTTGATATTTCCAGTTTGAGGTTCCATCGCCATGAAACCTGCGTTGAGCATACAGAAATAATATTTGAGAGAATCGAGCGGAGTCATCTTTGCATCTTTTTCGCCATCCCAAGAAAAAATTGTCATGTTGACTTTTTCGTCAAAGTTGGCTTTGATCTCTTCTTCTGTTTTTCCACTTTCCTTCAATCGTTTGTAGCGACGAGTTTTTTTCATCTCCGTCAACAATGTTTTATCATTGCCCCACGGTTTTTTCCCTTTCCAATGTTTGTCAAAATCTTTTTGCAATTTGGCTAGGTGAGAAGTCATCGACTCTTCCGCATATTTTTGCATCCGTGAATCTATTGTTGTGAAAATTTTCAGACCATCGGTGTACAAGTCATATTTGCTTCCATCTTCTTTTTCATAAAATTCCAAATCCTTCTCGACTATTCTTCGAACGTATTCTCGAAAGTGAGTAGCCAATCCTTGGTTTTGATTTTCACTATGATAATCTACTTCGAGAGGAAGAGTTTTGAGTGAGTCAAAATCAGTTTGAGAAATGTATTCATATTTTTTCATTTGCGCCAAAACTGTATTTCTACGCTTCAAAGCATTCTCTGGATTTCTAACTGGGTCATAGTAAGTGTTGGCTTTGAGGGTTCCAATAATTGTTGCCGCTTGCTCAATTTTTATATCCGTAGGAGTATTGTTAAAAAACTGTTGAGAAGCTACTTGGACACCATAAATATTTCTTGAAAAAGGAACGGTATTCAAATAAAGTGCGAGCAATTCATCTTTGGAATAAATATTTTCTAAACGACGAGCGACCATCATTTCTCGAATTTTATTGATTGGAACTTCGAGAAATCGATGTCGTTTTCTCTTAAATAAATTCTTTGCCAATTGTTGACTAATCGTACTTCCACCTCCGCCTGATTGATCTTGTAAAAGTATTGTTTTAAAAAAAACTCGAACCCATGCTCGAACATCAATTCCTCGATGCTCAAAAAAACGAGCATCCTCAGTTGCCACTAAAGCATTTTTAAAATGATCTGAAATTTCATTCAAACCGACATTGACTCGATTTTCTTTAAAGTATTTCCCCATCAAAACTCTATTCGAAGAATAAACTTCAGAAGCTGTTGCATTCTCAATATTTTTCAAATACTTGGTCGTAGGTAATTTGCCAAAAGCACCTGCCCAAACTAAAAAAACTAATAAAAGTATTGAGAAAAAACCTGCAGCGAAGAAACCACCTGCCAATTTGAGGATCCATCGTCCTTGAGGATTTGCAGCTATCCAAGCCATAAATCGATCCCGCATAGTCAACGCATTTTTCACAATATATTTTTGGAAAAAAATTTGACCTTTAGAAGGTTGATTTTGTTCTGATGATGTATTTGAAGTGTTGGTATCTTGATTTTCGTTATCCATTAAGGGTTTTCTTTTTATAATCTAAAATTACCAAAAGGTGAAACGAATCTGATTATTGATAAAGTATATAAAAATAATGATTCGTTGGACGTTTTACGTTAGACGTTGAACGACCTCATTTGTAACAATACTCTAAGTTTGGAATTTCTTTTCGCTTTTTTATTCAAAAATAGTAGGAATGAATGAATCTTACTACCTTTTTTGAGTATTTGCAAGGGATGGGTGATTATTCGCAAATAATGATTTTATTCCAAAATTTCTTCCAAAATCTGATGAGAATTCAAATCAGGGAAGTTTTCAATGTGCAATCGATAGAAAATTATTAGTTGCTTAAGGAGTTCTTTTCGAGTGTCACGAGTCATTTTTATTTCATGAATCTCCAGTAAATTAGTAGTTAAAAACTTATGCACTAATTGACTCTGTTCTTCTTGCAAAAAATATCCATGCAACTCTTTTTCAGCCACAAACATTCCTTCTCGTAAATCAAAAAATGGATAATTTTTGGAAAAATTATCTTCAGGCATAAATCCTAAATAACCTGACAATCGCAGCATAAAATAAAGGTGTAAATTAGAAAACGATTGTTGCGTCTCATCCAAAAATTGAAAAATTTCATAAACAAATTTAAACATTGGCAGATTCTCCTCAGGTTCTCGAACTGCCTTTCGAGTCAATTCTAACATGAATTGCCCTACTGAGCTTTTAGCAATTTCAAAAGGTAAAGATTGGTAAACATGCGCAGCTTTGATCTCTTTGATTCGAGTCATGTCTTTATCATCACGATGATATACGACTAAATCTACTAATGACATCACTTGCAAAAGGCTCGCGCTTACACGAGCATTTTTCTTACGAACTCCGCTTATGATATAAGTTCGCAATCCTTTTTTCTCCGTAAAAACATCTGTGATGATGCTCGTTTCGGAGTATTTGATAGAGCGAAAAATAATGCCTTTTGTTTTTATCAACATAACTCCTTGTCCCTAAAGGGGAATTTTGGCGAAGAGGTAAAATAAAAATTTCTACACAAAAATATAAAATCTAAACTTTATTTTAGCTTTGTGAAAAAACTGCTTTGAATTTTATTTTATGAAAAAGAAATCACTTATCACTTATCGTCATTTTCAGATTATTGCAATGATCGCGCTTTCTGTTTTTTTGGTGATCGAAGCTTTTCGGCAAGGTGATTTTAATATTTTTTTTGAAGCAGGAAAAGATATTTTGGTGGGTGAAAATTTGTACACCAAGATTTATCAAGGGTGGTTACATTATTATTATAGTCCATTTTTTGCTTTATTACTTTCACCTTTTACTTTTTTTTCTGAGTATGTAATTACATTGTTATGGTTGGGTTTGAATATTTACTTTTTCTATCGAATTTGGGAAGTATTGAGTGATTGGTTGGAGATAAACCTATTGCCAATTACGACCCAAAGATGGTTCTTTTGGGGAAGTGTGATTTTGTGTGTTCAAGGAATTCGAGATAATATCCATTATCATCAGATTACGATAATGATGGTCTTTTTGACCTTGCAAGGCTTAGATTTAATTTTGAAAAATAAGGAATGGCAAGGAGGAGCATTGATTGCTTTGGGAATTAATATCAAGATTTTGCCGATTGTGTTTTTCCCATATTTGATTTATCGTGGTTATTGGAAAGGTGCATTAAGCGTGGTTTTAGTTTGGATGTTCTTATTGTTTTTGCCAGCAGCATTTATTGGTTGGGAATACAATTCTTTTTTGTTGAGTGAGTGGTGGGATGGAATTAATCCTAGTCAAAAAGAGAATATTTTAGACTTTGCTAGAGCAGGTTTTGGTTCTTTGGTTACAGCGCTTTTTCATAGTGAGGAGGGAGAAACTCAACCGATTTTTATCACTCAGTTATCCATGGATTCTATTGTTTTTATCACGAATGGATTGCGACTTTTTCTAGCGGTTTTTACATTGTATTTTTTACGAACACTTCCATTTCAGAAGGCTAAAAATAATTTACATCGATTTTGGGAAGTAGGTTATCTTTTTTTAGTGATTCCTTTTCTATTTCCTCATCAACAAAATTATGCTTACTTTTTTGTCTATCCTGCGGTGGTTTATTTGATGTATGTTTTTTATGGAAAAATAAAAGAAAGAGCTAGTTATAGGATGATAGATTTGAAGGATATAATTTTGCTTAGAGTACTCGGAGTGAGTTATTTGATGATGAGTGCAGAGTTGTTTTTAGGAACCTTCCGGGACTTTTATATTGATATTAGATTGATGACTTGGGCGGCGATATTAGTTTTGGTAGTATATAGTAATGTAGCAGGTCGCTTTAGCTCCCTGCCAAAAAAGAAGCATAGCGACTTTTTTGAAAATACCAAAAAGTAAAAATCATAACACTCAATTAAAAACAAAATCCCTACGCCCATTTAAAAGAGTGTAGAGATTTTTTATCTTTTTATTGTCTTTTCAAAAAAGTTGCTGCGCTTCTTTTTTGGCAGGCAGTTAAAGCGAACCGTTACTCGTACAATTGTTTGTCAGCAATTTTTTTCTCTAACAATTCTGAAGAAGAACCTTTCTCTTGCGCCTTTTGCCAATATAATAATGCTTGTTCTTTATCATTCAATTGGAATAAAATATCTCCATAGTGTTCAAGAACTGTAGGCATTGATTCTCCTCCATTTTGCAAGGCTTTATCCAACCATTCTTTCGCGCCATCATAGTCTTTCATTTTATATAAAATCCAACCATAAGTATCTTGCAGTCGAGGTTCATTAGGTTTAAGTTCAATGGAACGTTTTGACATTTTTTGAGCTTCTTGTAACTTGTCTCCACGCAAGGCTAGGTGAAAACTATAGCTATCCAAAATAGTGTAAGCATCTGGATCTAGCTTTAATGCTTTTTCAAAACTCTTATCTGATTTATCATATTTTTTAGAGTTATGATACACTTCTCCAAGACGTCCGTGAATGTCAGCTTGCATTCTCTTATTTTTTGCACTCATCATTAATGCTTGCTGAAAACCATCAATTGCATCATTGTGATTTCCTTTTTCAGAGTTAGCAATTCCATTGAGATAATAAGCTTTTGCTTTATTTGGAAAAAGGTCTAAAACATCGTTGGAAGTTTTGAGTAAGGCATCAAAATCTTGCAATTCAAAATTTAAATACATCACTTGTTCCCAAACAGTAAAAACAGTATTGTCTAATTTCAAAGTTTGCATATATTTTTCCAAAGCCTCTTTTGGTCGTTCCGAGTGATTGAGTAAATCGCCATAAACAGAAAAACTTTTTGCATCATTTGGATGAACTTCAGTTAATATTTGAGCTAGTTCAATTGCCGCATCAGCTAGTTCTTTGTCACCAGTATTGGCAACTTTTTGGATGTGTGGAATCATTTCTTTTATTTTCAAATCGATGTCCACACCTTCTTGTAGGAAAATAGGTTTTAGTGCACTTAAAAAAATAGCTTCTCCTCCTTTACTTGCCAAAGCGATATTTGCTTGAGCATCGGAAGGATCAATGGTTAGTATTTTGCGGAAAATTTCTTTTGCTTTTTCTTCTTCACCGATTCTTTGGAAATGATTTGCCAACATGTGTTGGTATTCAAGATTAGAAGGGAATGCTTTGGTCAGTTTTTGCAGTTCTTTAGTTGCTTTTTTCTGTTTTCCTAAACCTAAATAAAGGCTATGTTTTTTTCCAATTAGTTCTTCAGTTAAACCAAATTTAGATTCAATCTTATCATAGACTTTTATCGCTTGAACATTATTTTTTGATCGAACGAGAAAGTAAGCTTGCTTTTGATAAAAATATTCATTGTTAGGATATTGTTTTACTAAGTCGCCAAAAACATTTGCAGCAGCTTCATCTTTTCTCATTTTTTGATAAAGATCTGCGAGGAAAGATTGATACCATTCATTTGACTTATCGAGAGTGATAGCCATTTTGATTGACTTCTCAGCTTTGTCATTTTTGTCGAGTACATCATACATCCTTGCTAACTCGTAGGCTGCAGCATGATTATTTTTATCTCTTTTTAGAACTTCTTTGTAGAGGGCAA
Organism: uncultured Saprospiraceae bacterium; assembly: GCA_905480595.1. Taxonomy (GTDB): domain Bacteria; phylum Bacteroidota; class Bacteroidia; order Chitinophagales; family Saprospiraceae; genus CAJQQY01. Next base: position 7,737 of record CAJQQY010000508.1, read on the forward strand.
CCGCATTTTCGTAATTCCCTAAAATTTTCTCTCGACTAGCTTCGATAAATATTTTTTCAGTATTTACTTCCTCCTCTGAATAAGTTTTTTGAGCTTGAACATTGAATGAAAAAAACATTCCGCTGAGCAGTAAAAAGAGAAAAGTATATGTTTTAAAAACCAATTTCATATCATATTTTTTTAACTGTGAATGCTTAACGATTAACTGTGAATCGAACTTTTGTAATTGAGCATTCTACAATTGACGTTAATGGTTAACGGTTTAAACGAGGATTTATAAAGTAATGTTTTATTAAAAGTTAACCATTCACCGTTAACAGTTACTTCTTGCCTGTACTACCGAACCCTCCTGCTCCTCTTTCAGATTCTGAAAGTTCGACAACTTCATCCCAAGTGGCTTGTTCGTAGCGAGCGATTACCATTTGAGCAACGCGTTCAGATGGTTCAATGGTTTGGGTTTCTTTGGAAAGATTTATCATTATGACCCCAATTTCACCACGATAGTCACTATCGATTGTGCCTGGTGAGTTGACTAAACTTAGCCCTTTTTTAATAGACAAACCACTTCGAGGGCGAATTTGTGCTTCGTATCCTTCTGGTAATTCTATAAATAAACCTGTTGGGATAATTGTTCTTTCTAGAGATTCTAATTGAATTGGTTTTTCGATATTTGCTCTTAAGTCCATTCCTGCGCTACCTGAAGTTTCATATTGAGGTAAAGCATTGACAGAACGATTGATAACTTTTACTTTCATTTTTTATTAAAATTTTGCACAAAGATATGGAAAAAAATAGGAGTCAGGTAGCTGGCCATCTGCCTTTTGCAGATTGTCAAGAGTCAGGTGCTTTTGAATTTCCCGCTTTCTTATTTTAGTTGATTATTCAAAATAATGGGAAAAACAAGAAACCCCTGACTCCTGACTCGGAAGCGCAGCAACTAGCCTATTGCCTACCTCCTCATAGTGACTCCTTTTTCCCAAAATTTTGTAACTTCGCACCCAATTTTCAAATAAAGAAATGATTGCATATATCAAAGGTGAAATCACCTACAAAAGTCCAACTTATATACTTGTAGAAACTGGTGGAATTGGCTATCACGTGAATATCAGTTTGAACACTTATGCTCAGATTGAGAAATTGGAAAAAGTCAAAATTTTGACTCATTTACAAGTCAAAGAAGATAGCCACACACTTTATGGTTTTGCGGAAGAAGCAGAGCGAAGTATGTTTGTATTATTGATTTCTGTTTCGGGCATCGGGACGAATACTGCGAGAGTCTTATTATCATCCATGAGAGTGGAAGAAGCAAGGCTGGCAATTGTGAGTGAAAATGTAGCGGCATTTAACAAAGTGAAAGGAATTGGACCGAAGACTGCAAAACGAATTATTTTGGATTTAAAAGACAAAGTAATAAAAGAATCAGGTGATACTCCAATGTCAATCTCTCCGGTCAACAATACAATAAGAGAAGAAGCGTTATCTGCATTGGTAGCTTTACAATTCCCAAAAATCAAGGTTCAAAAAGTGCTTAATAAAATTCTACAGCAACAACCTAATATAAGTAGCGTAGAAGAAATGATAAAACTAGCATTGAAAAACCTATCCTGAGTACTCATAAGTTTATGTTTTTCCTGAAAAACATATTAGAAAAAAGTAAACTTAGTCGAAATCACAACGTAAATATTTTTTAAGAAAATTATAAAAATCCAATTTGGATTTAGATTCTAGTTTTTGTTAAAAAAAGATTAATAAAACAGCAACACAATAAAGTTGCGTTATCAATGAAGTTGTTTTAAAAAATGTAGTTTTTGATCAAATCAATGAAAATAAAACAACTTCAATTCGAAAATATATTCTGACAACCTAACGAGGGAATTATTGTCCTTTTGTAATTAAATCGCCTTTCTTAAGAAATCGAGCACAATTACATTTCAATTTTTTCCTTTCCTTCCATTTTTGCGGCACATGGGCAGCATTTTGGATTAGGCCAAAAATCTCCCATGAAGAAATTATGAAAAACGTAAACTTACTACTTAGTTTTCTATTTGTACTTGGATTTATTTCTGTCTCACTTGCTAACTTTGGAGGAGGTTCTAATTTAGAAGATCCGTTTGCTCCAGAAATTATTATTAACAATGATACAATCCCGTTCAACGAACGGTATGATGATTTCATCAATAATCCAAACACCAACCCTTTTGATCTTTCCGATCCAAGTGTCATCGAACAAACTGTAGAGTACGATCCAGCATCTGGATTGTATATTATTTCTGAAAAAATTGGTGACGATTATTTCAGAATGCCTACTTATATGACATTCAATGAATACATGGATTGGCGGGCAAAGGAGGAAGAGAAACAATATTTTAGGCAACTCTCAGGATTGAGTAGCAATACAAGTGTCAATGGGAAAGTAGATCCTTTATCTAAAATGGATTTGGATAAAGATTTAATTAATCGATTATTTGGTGGAACAGAGGTAGATATTCAGCCACAGGGAAATATTGATTTGACTTTTGGAGTTGATTTTCAAAATATCGAAAATCCGATTTTGACGAAAAGACAACAGAAGCAAGGTGGATTTGATTTCGATATGAATATTCAGTTGAACGTTCAAGGTTCGATAGGTGAAAAATTAAAACTTTCTACAAATTATAATACTCAAGCAACCTTTGATTTTGATAATCAATTGAAATTAGAATATGATGCGGACGCATTTAGTGAGGATGAAATAATTAAAAAAATTGAGGCCGGGAATGTGAGTTTACCGCTTCGAAGTAATTTGATTCAAGGAGCGCAAAGTTTATTTGGTTTAAAAACTGAGTTGCAATTTGGACATTTGAGATTGACAGCAATTGCCTCGCAACAGAAATCGAGAAGAGAAGCTATTGAAATACAAGGAGGAGCACAAGTCCAAGAGTTCGAAGTTACTGCAGAAGAATATGATGAGAATCGACACTTCTTCCTTTCTCATTATCACAGAGATCATTTTGAAGAGGCATTAGAAAATATGCCAACGATTAATAGTCTGTCGAGAATAACAAGATTGGAAGTTTGGGTAACTAATGATCGAAATGAGACAGAAGGAATTCGTGATATTGTGGCGCTTGCCGATTTAGGAGAGTATGACCAAATTACTAACAACAATATGTTTTATGGTCAACCAGTCACTCCTCGAAATTTAGATGTATTTGGAGAAGATGAATTACCTGAAAATAGCTCAAATGATGTTTATCGAGATTTAGCTGAACATCCTCAAGCACGTTTTTCGGATAAATCAGTTGGAGTAATTACTGGTCAATTTAACTTTGAACAAACTAAAGATTTTGAGAAAGTAAGAGCACGATTACTTAATCCAAGTGAATATACTTACAATGCAGAATTAGGATTTATTTCTGTAAATGTAAATCTTAGACCAGATCAAGTACTAGCAGTTTCGTATGAATATAATTATGCAGGAAAAGATCAAGTATATAAGGTAGGGGAACTTGCCGAAGATGTTCCAGCAACAGAGGATTCCATAACGCAGAATGTAATTTTCACAAAGATGTTGAAAAGTACCACTCAGCGGACTGACCTTCCATCTTGGGATTTGATGATGAAAAATGTTTATTCGATTGGAGCATATCAAGTAAACCGGGATGACTTTAGACTAGATATTTATTATGATGATCCAGGAGCTGGATTAAAACGGTTTTTACCTGAAACTAATTTGATAAATGTGCCTTTACTCCGAATTTTTAATTTGGATAATTTGAATGTTCAAGGTGACCCCCAACCAGATGGAGTTTTTGATTTTGTTGAAAATGTAACCATTAATACTCGTAATGGTCGAATCATGTTTCCAGTTTTGGAACCATTTGGATCATCCTTAGTCAAACAAATTGAGGGAGCTGCAGATAAGGAAAAATTCTCCTTTCAAATGTTATATGATTCAACAGTTGTATTTGCGAGGGAGTTTCCTGAGTTCAATCGATTCACTATCAAAGGTTCTTACAAGTCTGCAATTTCTAATGAAATATCTTTGGGAGCATTTAACTTACCTCAAGGTTCGGTAACTGTAACTTCTGGTGCACAAGTTTTGATTGAAGGACAAGATTATGAAATTGATTATAATATCGGTCGAATCAAAATATTGAATGATGCCATTTTAGCATCAGGTAGTCCAATTAAGGTATCCTTTGAGGATAATTCGCTTTTTGGTTTTCAAACTAAAACGCTACTTGGATTGCGAGCAGATTACGAGTTGAATGATAAGTTATCTTTAGGAGGTACATTCTTAAATTTATTTGAAAGACCTTTTACTCAAAAGGTAAATATTGGAGATGATCCAATTAATAATAAAATTTATGGTTTAGACTTGAACTATAGTTCTGAGTCTCCATGGTTGACTAAAGCGGTGGATCGAATTCCATTGATTGACACTAAAGCTGAGTCTAAAATCAGCTTGGTTGCAGAGATGGCAGCCCTACGTCCTGGCCACTCGAAGGCAATTAATCAATCCGGAGTAGATTCAACAGGTAGTTCAATTAATAACAATGGAGGTTCTGTTTATTTAGATGACTTTGAAGGAAGTACAAGTAGCTTTGATTTAAGAACACCTTATACAGAGTGGGTTCCTGCAAGTGTACCTCAAAATGATGCACAAAATAATAATCCTCTTTTCCCTGAGTCAGCACTAATCGACAATAATCTATCGGGGGTAAATAGAGCTGGATTGAGTTGGTATCGAATAGATCCAAGTGTAAGAGATGCTAATGATAATGAAGATAACTATGCTGCAGCCATTCCTCAGGAAGAAGTGTTTACTAATCGACAATTAACACCTTCTGATAATCCTACTATTTTTACTTTTGATTTGGCATATTGTCCAGATGAAAGAGGACCTTATAATTTTGATGAGCCAGGAGGAACACCATACTCAGCAGGAGTTAGTAATGTAGGAGGACAATTAAAATTAAATAGTCCAGAAACTCGATGGGCGGGAATCATGCGATCATTAAATACGAATGATTTTCAAGCAGCGAATATAGAATTTATAGAATTTTGGATGTTGAATCCATTTATGGATAAAGCAGATGGTTCGGCTACTTCTGGTGCAGGGAATTTGCATATTAATTTAGGAAATATATCAGAGGATATTTTACGAGATTCTCGATTGTTTTTTGAAAATGGACTTCCAGGAGCAACGAATAATAGTAATCGTCCAACAACAGAAACCAATCTAGCAAGAGTTCCTCTTGGGCCTTTGGTTACTACAGCATTTGATAATGATGAAGCGAATAGAGAGAAACAAGATGTTGGTTATGATGGATTAGATAATGCTGGGGAACAACAACTTTTCGGTGATTATTTTAATTCGATTAATGCGATCGGAATTAACTTAGATGATGTATCGAATGATGACTTCGTAACGCCAAGTGATCCATCTCTAAATGATGTAGGATTTAGTGTTCCAGACCGTTATGCAAGATTTAATAATTCACAAGGAAATGCACGAACTATCGGAAGTGTAAGTGAAATCATCGGAACGAATCTTCCCGACTCTGAGGATCTTAATAATGATAATACCTTAAGTGAGACAGAAGCATATTTCCAATATAAAATTCCATTAGTACCACAAGGAGAGGATATTGATCCTAATACACCATTTATTACTGATCAAATAACAGATGGACCATCTGGAAGAACTTGGTACCGATTCAAAATTCCAATTGATCAATTCACAGGAAAAGTAGGAAGTATCCAAGATTTTAGATCTATCCGATTTATCAGAATGTACATGGAAGGATTTGATCAAAAAGTTATTTTGCGTTTTGCAAGATTACAATTGGTTCGAAATCAATGGAGACGTTACCGAAGAGATATTGTTGCAGGAGGAATTACTCTTCCAGGAGTTCCGTCTAATGCGCTATTTGATGTGAATGCTGTAAATGTAGAAGAAAACAGTAGCCGTTTGCCATTTAATTATGTCTTACCGTTGGGGATTGAAAGAGAGCAATCGCTAGGTGCATTTCCTAATGCTCTACAGAATGAACAGTCACTTGCCATGAGTGTATGTGGTTTAAAGGATGAAGAGTCGAAGGCTGTTTTCAAAAATGTCAATCTAGATTTGAGGGTTTATGAACGCATGCAAATGTTTGTGCATGCAGAAGCCCCCGAACCCGTCGATAATGGTACGATGAGTATTTTTATGAGGATGGGAAGTGATTTTGAAAAAAATTATTATGAGTATGAGATTCCTTTGACTAATTCTAGTGAGAGTATAACTTCGGGTTTTAACAGTACCGATAATGAATACAAACTCGAGGTTTGGAAAAGAGAAAATGAATTTGATTTTCCATTAGAATTACTAAAAGAAGTTAAAGTACTGAGGAATGAAGGAGGAACTGCTCCAAGTAATATAGGGAAGCCATTTGAAATCAATGACCCTGAGAAGCCAAACAACCTTGTTAGAGTGGTGGGTAATCCTAATTTAGGAGAGATCAAAGGAATCATGATTGGAGTTAGAAATCCGGACGGTGGAGACGAGGGAGAAATATGTGGAGAGGTTTGGGTAAATGAGTTACGAGTAAATGGATTTGATGAACGAGGAGGTGTAGCAGGATTGGCAAGATTGGATATACAGTTAGCAGATTTTGGAAATGTTGCAGCTTCAGGAAGTTTTAGTTCCATTGGTTGGGGAGCATTAGATCAAAGAGTCCAAGATCGGCAAAGAGAAAAAATTCAAGAGTATGCAGTTGATGTTGATTTTGAATTAGGTAAATTTTTCCCAGAAAAATGGGGAATCAAAATTCCAGCCTTTGCCCAATATTCAAACATGGATCGGATTCCAGAGTTTGATCCTTATGATTTAGATATCACACTTGAAGAAAAATTGGATCTTCAAGCTTCGCAAGCAGATAGAGATTCTATTCGAAATCAAGCCATCGATAGAACTACGATTCGAGGATTCAATTTTACGAATGTTAGAAAAGAACGAACGAATAAGGATAAAACTCCAATGCCTTGGGATATCTCAAACTTCACCTTTACCTATGCTCAAACTCAAACTGAGCATAGTGATCCAATCATCGAATCAGATGTCATAGATCAGAAAAAAGGGCAAGTAGATTATACCTTTTCTAAGAAAGCGAATTACATTACTCCATTTAAAAAATTGACGAAAAGGCCGAAACTGAAAAAGCATCTTGGATTAATAACTGGTTTTAATTTTAACCCAATTCCAAATACTTTTTCGTTTAATACTATTGCGCAGCGTCAAAAGGCAGAAACGAAATATCGATTCGCGAGTGAAGATCCTTATTTTAATACTTATGTCAATAAGCAATTCACTTGGTTACGGAATTATGATTTGAGATGGGATTTATCCAAAGGACTTAAAATTGATTATTCTGCATCAAGCCAATCTGTAATTGATGAGTTGGCAGAGTTCGATGATGTCACGAGGCAAAGAAGAAGTGAGGCAGAGTTAAATGCTTTTATTAAGGAAAATGTTAGAAACTTAGGACGAGATAAAAGGTTCGTACAATCAATTAATGTAACTTATAAATTACCATTCAAATCGATTCCTGTTTTGGATTGGGTATCAGCAGATATAAAATACCGTGGTAGTTTTAATTGGGACGCAGGTGCATTAAATAATTTCAACCTTAAGGATTCGGTACATTTAGGTAACGTTATTCAAAATGGGCAGTCACGTTCGATCAAAGGAACATTCAACTTTGATAAACTATATGACAAGTCTAAGTTTTTGAAAAAAATAAATAAAAAACAATCTACTGCCAGAAGAAATACTCGAAATCCTAGAAAAACGAGGTCTTCTACCAAAGATGATCCTAAAGACAAAAAGGACAAGAAGAAGAAGGATAAGAAAGATAAAGAACCAAGTAAAATAGCGAGAACGCTGATTCGACCGCTGATGCTAGTTCGGAAAGCTAGGTTCAATTACACGGAAGACTTCTCGACAGTTATTCCAGGATATACTCCTACGGTAGATTTCTTTGGTCAAGCAAATGATTTCACTCGTCCTGGATGGGATTTCGTAGCAGGGTTCCAACCTAACGATGCTTGGTTTGATAAAGCAGTTGCTGATTCGGAAGATCGATGGATTACCAAAAGTTTCTTTTTAAATCAAGAAACAATAAGAACATTTACTAGAAATTATGATGCTAGAGTAACCTTGGAGCCTTTTACAGATTTCAAAGTTGATGTTGAAGCAAATTATTCGTTTACTGAAAATGAATCTTCTTTATTCAAAAATTTAGATACACTTTATGCAACTGCTGATCCTTTAGATCGAGATAACCATATAAGTTATGGTCTAGCAAACCAGCGACAAATCGGTTCTTATACCGTTTCCTATTTTGCGATGCAAACGCTTTTCCAAGATGGATTTAATAATATGGTAGAGTTGTTTGATCGATACGAATCCAATCGGGTTGTTATTTCTCAAGAATTAGGAACTGGGATTCATATAAAGGAAGGGCAAGAAGAATACACAAATGGATTTGGAGAAGCCCAAAGAGAAGTATTGATACCAGCCTTCCTTTCTGCCTATACTAATCGAGATCCAAAAGAATTTTTGAATAGTAGAGAAGGTAATATTTTTAAAACTATCCCTAGACCAAATTGGAGATTAACTTATAATGGTTTGTCAAAATTACCTTGGTTCAAAGATATATTTAAAAGTGTAAGTGTCACTCATGGATATAAATCAACATTGACGGTGAACTCATTTGAGACGAATCAACAGTATTCAAATGAAAATCCTTTTAGTAGTGAAAACTTGAATACTTTTGGAGATTATTATACTCGATTTGATATTCCAGCATTGACGATTTCAGAACAATTTTCGCCACTTATTGGTATCGATATTAAAACGATAAATGATATGACTTTCCGACTTGATTTCAAAAAGTCGAGAAATTTAGATGCTGATTTCCAAACGAATGTTCTTACTGAAAATAGAACAACTGAATATGTAGCAGGATTTGGATATCGAATGAAAGATGTAATTATTCCATTTTTGACAGGCAAGAAGAAGAAAAAGAAAAGTTCTAAAAAGTCTTCGAAAACTTCTACTAATCCAGGTGGAAGAGGAGCTGGTGGTGCAAATTCAAATGGACCAAAAGGAAATGATTTGAATTTTAAATTTGATTTTTCTTTCAGAGATAATATCACGATCAATCATTATTTAGATCAAGATCTTGCTGAACCAACGAGAGGAACACGAGATATTTCTATCAATCCTTCTGTTGACTATCAAGTGAATAAAAGGTTGAATCTTCGATTGTTTTTTGATTTCAGAAAAACAATTCCAAAAACTTCGGCAGCATATCCAATTACAAATACTGCTGGTGGAGTCACAGTTCGATTCTCCCTAAATTAAAATGTAACAGCACTCTCCCGAGTGCCATCAATAATAAATCAAAAGCGACTAGAAATTATTCTAGTCGCTTTTTTATTTTATAAAAAACATAACTCTTCCTTTTTTGTTATTCAAAAACAAAGAAAGTTATTCCAACATTATTATTCATTTTTCATTACTTTTGCGACCATGTCCAACTTGCAGCGTCTATTAGACTTGTATCGAGATAGTGCGCGGACACAACAAATTGTGAATGCGCTGCAAACTCCGACTCCGACACGCTTACAAATCGTAGGCATGACTGGAGCGCAGGATTCCTTTGTCCTGTCTGGAACCTACCTCGCCAATCCTCAACATCATCTTTACATTGCGGCAGACAAAGAAGAGGCTGCTTATTTGCAAAATAACATTGCTGCATTATTAGAAAAAAAGGGAGCACACTTCTTCCCTGATTCTTTTAAACGACCAATGGATTTTGAGCATTTGAACTCCTCGAATGTTTTGCAACGAACGGAAACGATTAATAAGATATCCAATGTAAAATCAATCGGAGAAATTATTGTCACTTATCCAGAAGCACTTTTTGAAAAAGTCGTTTCACCAAAAGTGCTCAACGAAAAGCAAATCTCAATTGTCAAAGATGAAAAGTTAGATGTCGATTTTTTAATTGAAGTCTTCGTAGAATATGGATTTGAACGAGTAGATTTTGTTTATGAGCCAGGACAGTTTTCCATTCGTGGAGGCATCGTTGATATTTTTTCTTATGGAAATGAATATCCTTATCGAGTAGAATTATTTGATGACGAAATTGAAAGCATTCGAACTTTTGATCCGCTGACACAATTGAGTGTAAAGAAAATTGCACGCGTCTCCATCATTCCAAATATCAACACTAAATTTTCTCAAAAACAAAAAACTTCTTTGTTTAACGTCTTGCCAGAGAATACGGTGATTTGGATAAAAGATTTGGACATGTTGATTGGAAGATTAGAAATGTGTTTGGAAGAAGCAGAGAAATTTGGGAAGACAGTTTCCTCTTTGGACGAAGGAGACTTGGCAGAAATTTTTCGAGATCGAGCGTTTATCAAACCTGATGAAGTGATTCAAGATGTAGAAAAATTTGCGTTATTTTTTCTCAATAAAAACCTTCATTTTGAACCAAGCGAAAAAATAATTTTTAACAGCAAGCCGCAACCTAACTTCAATAAAAACTTCAAATTACTCATCGAAAACCTCCATGAGAATCAAGATGGAAAAATAGAGAATTATATTTTTACAGATAATCCAAAACAAATTGATCGCTTCTACTCCATTTTTGAAGACCTTAATGCGGACATTCATTTTCATCCGGTGACCAAAGCATTGAGTTCAGGATTTCTAGATTTGGATTTACAAATTGCTTGCTACACTGATCATCAAATATTCCATCGTTTTCATAAATATCGTTTGCGTCGAGGTTTTACCAAAGACAAAGCGATCAATTTGCGAATGCTTCGTGAGTTGGTGCCAGGAGATTTTGTAACGCACATTGATCATGGAGTTGGGCGATATTCTGGGTTGGAAAAATTAAATATTAATGGGCAGACGCAAGAGTCTGTGCGGTTATTTTATAAAAATGACGACGTACTTTATGTGAGTATCAACTCGCTCCACAAGATTTCA